>JAGLQP010000288.1 GCA_023136785.1 Spirochaetales bacterium | reverse complement strand
CTGAATCCAGGGCAGAGCAATATTGAGTCAATGTGTTTTCTTTTGACAAAATCAGCGCCTATCTCAACGGCTTGTTCTTGATTTTTAACAACAACCGTAAAAAGTTGATACATGCCCGTATCAATAACACTTCGGTGTCTTTCTTTGTCTGCGTCCGGTGCGTGGGCAATAAACAGTGTTCTGAATGCCATAGGCTCTCTCCTAATTTGTTATGTGTAGTATGATCGATTTATAATATCGCTGACAGTGCTTACATGAAAGTCGGTGAATTGTGTGTACTTTTGCGGAAAATACCGAGGATTGCTAAGAACGCCACTTCAAAATCCTATTTCTTTTGCCCTTCTCTTTTAACGATTCTATAAGTAACCTCGTATATAATTTTGCGGGGTCCAATTGCGACAATCTCAATAATGTGATTTGAAGCAACACGATAAATTATTCTAAATCGGCCTACCCTGTAACTAGATAATCCTTTAAGCTCCTCTCTAAGCGATTTGCCGGAATAAGGATCAGATAGAATACGTTTTAATGCTGATTTTATCTTTCTTTTGAGATCAGGATGTGCGCCTCTCACAAAATCCGCTAAGTCATCAGAAACACGAAGTTTGTATTTAGACTGCATTTTAAATTGTGTTTCTCGGTTAAAGTAATTCTTCAAGCGTGTAGAGCTTACTTTTTGTCTTCAAAGCTAAAAGGCCTTTTCTAATTTCATTCATAAGATCAACATCTGATTTAATATCAGCCGTCTCCCTCCAGTTTTCGAACTCATCAGGGCTTACGAGTACTGCTGCAGGTCTACCGTTTTTAGTAATAACGATTTCTTCATCTGTTGAATGAACATTCTCTATAAGCTCACTAAGTTTCATTTTTGCTTCCGACAAAGACAGCGTCTTCATATATACTCTCCTTTCTAGTCAACCAATATTATAGTCATAAACACATTTTTGTTCAAGAAGAGACTCTCGAGCAGCTGCGCGGGAATGTGTTTCCACTGCTCCACCAGATAGAGCGGGAGGGATAGCAGCCGGTGCTTCCAGGCCGAACCCGGCAGCCCTGTATAGAAGCGTGCAGCGAAGCCCGATTGTTCGCGAACCAATAGCGTCAACCGGCTCATCCGCCTACCCTGCCAACTCCCCGAGCATGGCGTTGGTCCGTCGGCCGTACTCCAGGTAGACCTCCTCCGCCTCTTTGCCCGTCGTGGATTTGCCCAGGTGGATCTGGGCTGTGATGTGGGGCTCGATGGAAAAGGCTCCCGTGTAGCCGAGATCCAGGGCGGACTTCAGGATCCTGCGGACCATGCTCTGACCCTCTCCCGGATAGGTGTACTCGATCTCACCTTTCTCATTCTTCGCGCAGTCCTTGATGTGGATATGCTTGATGAAGGGAAGGGCAGTCTGATAAAAATCCCAGGTTTCCTCAGGGCGATGGCCTTCGCCAACGGGATTACCCGTGTCAAAGACGATCTGCAGGTGGGGAGAGTGCACCTCCTCCAACAGTATCTTTTGGTTTTCCGGGCTCATGCTGCCCCATCCGGAGCAGTTCTCGTGCACCATCACCACATCGCCGTCAGCGGCGATCCGGGCCAGTTCCTTCATCCGGCGAATCGCCTCGCTCCTCCACTCGTTCTCAAGCATTCCGTCGTTGGGATAGGACATGACCCGAATGAAGCGGATGCCGAGGCGCTGCATCCGGGGAATGGCCGTTTTGAGCTCCTCCACGTCCACCTGGAAATCGGAGGTGATCGGCCGAGCCCAGTTGGCGATCGAGGAAGCCAGACAGATCACGCCCATCTTCTCTTGCTGGAGGGTTCGATACACCTCGTCGAAGGCGGCCTCATCGATGTCACAGATGTTGGTCTTGCCGATCAAACGCAGCTCGAGGGTGTTCCACCCCAGCGTCTTGTGGATTCGGATCTGCTCCTTCAGCTCCGGGGAGCCTTCATCCGCGATACCTGTTATAGTCATGGCTTCTTTCCTTTCATCGAGCGATCTATATGGCGGTCGGCGCTGAGCGCCTTTTCATACACCCTGTAAGTTTTTGTAATTTCTAATCCAAGCTTCTGCAATGCATTGATCATACTCGAATTGTCTTCCAGAACGTAGCTCGCCTCCAGCCGTATGCCCCGGGGAGCGAGGGCTTCGAACAGGCTCATGTAGAGGAGCACATCGAGTCCCTGGCTTTGATACTCCGGCAGCACGGCCAAACCGAAGAGCCGGAAGTCCTGAAGGCGTTTTCGCTTCCGGACCAGGGTAATGAAGCCGAAGGGCAGGATTCTGCCCCGGATCTGTCTCAGGATGATGTTGATATCGGGAAAGCCCAGACAGAATCCGACGGGTTGACCGGCATCCTCGACCATCCAGGTGGCGTCCGGATCGGCGATGGGTTTGAGCTTTTTTATTGTCGATTTCAGCTCGTCCTTATTGTAGGGAACCCACCCCCAGTTGTCGCGAATCGCCTGGTTGGAGATACGCCAGATCGCTTCCGCATCCCTGGTCAGGTGTTTCATGTCGATCCGCCGTATCCGTATATTCGGCCGGCGGGCCAGAAGCTTCTCCCGGAAGCGGATGAAACGCTCGGGGATCTGATAGCCCTGCCTCGTATCCGCCTCGAAGGCCAGAAGGTCCTTGACCTTTTGATACCCCAGACCGTCCAGGTACTCGTTGTAGTAGGACGGATTGTAGGGCATCATGAAGGTGGCCGCTTTTTCGAATCCCCTGTACAGGGATCCCCAGCACTCCGCCACGGGATTAATCGGCCCGCGAATCGTGTCCATCCCCTGGCCGATCAGCCAGTGCTCGCTCTCGGCAAACAGCGCCCCCGCTACCTCAGGCCTGCGGACGGATTCGAAGGAACCGAACAGGCCGATCTTCGAGTGATAGTAGTCGTTGAAGTTGTGGTCCACATAGGCCAGAACCCTGCCCACCACCTCACCATTTTCCCGGGCCAGGAAAAGGGCGTAGTCCGAGCGGGCCAGGACGAGATTCCAAGTGGTGAAGGTCTGCCGCTCCTCCATCCAGATCGGCGGCGACCACAGCGGATCCCCGCGATAGAGCTTCTCCGGGAAGTAGATGAACTCCCGCAGCGCCTTTCTGGTTTGAACCTTCTCGATTTTTACAGCCATTATTCACTTCCGGGCCAAGTCGTCATTCTACTTGGTTCCGGCGTTTTTGCCAATTAATTCCGCACCATTTAGAGTATACTGGACAGTAAGGAGATAGAGATGAAACTCAAGGCTCTGATTATAGTTCTTGTTGCCGCGTTGATTTTCGTTGCTTCGGTTCCCAGCGCCGGCGCCTGGGACGAGCCCAGGGCGATGCGGCAGCGGCGCTTCGATATGGTGGGCCGCCAGATCGCCGCCCGGGGGGTCATGGACGAGGCCGTTCTGGAGGCGATGCGCTCCGTTCCCCGACATCTGTTCGTGCCCGAGGCGATTCGCGACCGGGCCTACAACGACTCCCCTCTGCCGATCGGCGAGGGGCAGACGATCTCTCAGCCCTACATCGTGGC
>JAGLQP010000287.1 GCA_023136785.1 Spirochaetales bacterium | reverse complement strand
TACCCCTTGAGACACCCGGGCTATCGGTCCTCCGTCCAACTCCGCCGTTACCAAATGGGTGGTGGAATGGACGACCCTCTCTCCGGCCAGGATGGCCTTGGCCGTCGGGATCCAGCCAAGCCCGATGTAGCGTCTGCGGCCGGAGGAGTCCCGGACCCGGAGGTCGCCGGGATGAACATTGAGGACTATATATTTTCGACAGAGAAAGGGAGCGATGACCCAGTCGTAGCCGGCCAGGGCTAGGAGCTGCACCCCGTACCTGTATAGAATGCGGTCGGTACTGCGATCGAACTGCTCCCGTCGTTTGGGCTCCCGCAGTTTCTTTCGATCCTCAGGGGTAAGTCCCCGGTCCGGATGAGGAACCCCGCAAAACTCGTAGATATCGTTGAGCAGCCCCTCCACTCCGTACTCGTCTGCGATCTTTCGATAGTTGGAGCCGGGGTTGTCCGAAACGATCAGACGCATTTCGTAGTGGGGCGTGGATTGATCAGGAGGAAGGTACTCCAGCAGCTTGCGGGCGTTGGATCCGGTTCCGCTCATCAGGATAGCCGTCGGGATTCTTCCGGTCAAAGCAATCGAGGTCATGCCCCGCCCCTTCCCCCAGAATCACCCCGGATATACTCCACGGCGTTGCGAAAGATTGCCAGACCCTCCCCCTCCTGCGGCACGGGACGGCCTAAGGCCGTCTCCCGGGTCCAGGAAGGGTGATTGTAGGCGGAGAGATAGCCTTCCGGATGGGGCATGAGACCGAAAATCAGGCCGGTGGCATCGCATACAGCGGCGATAGCCCTCTGCGACCCATTGGGATTGAAGGGATATTCCTGGGTCGGCGAGCCCTCCGGAGTCGCATAGCGGGCGACCACCTGATCGTTCCGCTCGACCCGATCGAGCAGACGGTCTTCCCCCATACAGAACTTGCCCTCCCCATGACGGACGGGGAGGAACAGCCGCTTCAACCCCCAGGTCCAGATGCACGGGGAAACCGGATTGACCGCCAGATGAACCCAGCGGTCCTCGAACTTTCCCGAATCATTGGCCGTAATCGTGGCGGTCCGGGTCCAGGAATCCTCATCCTCTGATACTCCGGGAAGAATCCCCATCTTCACGATCGTTTGAAAACCATTGCAGATGCCGATGACCGGTTTGTTCCCGCCGATGAAACGCTGCAGGTCCTCCCGGAGGGCGTGTCGGAAGCGGCTGGCCTGTACTGTGCCGGCTCCGAGATGATCGCCGTTGGAAAAGCCTCCGATAAAGGCCAACGCGGCGTAGTCGGCAAGCCTCTCCTCCCGCTTCAGGATGTCGGTGATGTGAACCAGATGGGGATCCGCGCCGGCCAGGGTAAAGGCCCAGGCGGTTTCCCGCTCGCAGTTCAGCCCATCTCCGGTGATGATCAGGACTTTAATCTCAGAGGCCATTCAAGGTCTCCTTCCAGGCCTGCTTCAAAGCGGGCAGCGGCCGATCCACGATCACGGCGCCGGAGCGTCCTCGGATTCGCAGCCGTTGTTGCTCCCGCACCGCCCCGATGCAGGTGCAGGAGTGTCCTCTCAAGGATTCCTCGAAATCCCCGCGTTTGTTCGGAGCCACGCTGACCAGAAATCGACTGTTCGATTCGGCGTACAGCAGCGCCATGTCACAGGAAGCATCCCCCGGCACCCCTGCAAGATCCACCTCCAGGCCGAGCTCCCCGGCAAAAGCCTTGCGGAGCAGAGCGACCCCCAGTCCGCCTAGAGCCGGGGTGTGGCAGGACCGCACCTGCCCATGCCGGGTTGCCCGGTGCAGCGACCGGTACAGGGCTTGCGCCTCCCTCCCGTTTACCTTGGGCACGCTGTTGCCGATGAAGGCCCGGCCCCGGATCTTCTCGCCGAAGTACCTGTAAAACTCCGATCCCCCCAGCTCCTCGTGGGTATCCCCGAGAATGTAGAGCAGATCCCCCGGCGCTTTCAGGTCCAGGGTCACGGCCTTGCTCAGGTCGTCGAGCTTGCCGATCACGGACACCAGCAGGGTGGGAGGAACCGAAATCGGCGGATCGATAAGGGTACAATCGTTGGACATGCTGTCCTTTCCCGAGATCAGCGGTACTCCGTAGGCTTTACAGAAATCGTACAGCCCCTGACAGGCCCGTACCAGCTGCGCCAGTTTATGGGAGCGCTCAGGCATGCTTTCTTTGACCACGTTCGGCCAGCAGAAGTTGTCCAAAGCGGAGATGAACTCCGGATCGCCGCCGATGCTGACCACCCGGCGCACGGCCAGATCCAGGGCCGAAGCGGCCATCCAGTAGGTGTCGATATCCGAATAGAAGGGATTGACTCCTTCGCTGAGCACTATTCCCTCAGCGCCGCCGTATTCCGCGGCCAGTACCGCGGCATCGGAGGGGACATCGAAGTGCCTGCCCACGAAGGGTTTGATGATGCTCCTACCCTGGACCTCATGATCGTATTGGCGGGCCTTCTCCTCGTTGGAGCAGATATTGAATCGCCGGAGCATCTGCTCGAGACACTCGCCGTGATCATCGACTTCGACCTTGGGTTCTTCGTAGTGCTTATGGATGAAATTCGCCTCCAGATGATAGGGGGGATCTCCATGATGAAGAAACTCCAGATCCAGGTAGGCTACGGTGTTCCGGCCGTAGCGTACGTGGAACTTCCCGTCCCCCGTGAAGCTGCCGAGGACCGTGGACTCCACACCCCTCCTCTTTGAGAGCTCTGAGTATTCCGCCAGCTTCTCCTCCGGCACCGCCAGGGTCATCCGCTCCTGGGCTTCTGAGACCAGGATCTCCCAGGGATTCAGACCCTGGTACTTGAGAGGCACCCGGGTCAGATCGATGCGGCAGCCGCCGCTTAAGGTGGCCATCTCGCCGACGGAGGAGCTTAGGCCCCCCGCTCCGTTGTCGGTCAGAGTTCTGTACAGGAGCCTGTCCCGAGCCTCGAGCAGCATCTCCGTCATCTTCTTCTGGGTGATCGGATCCCCTATTTGAACCGCCTGCACCGGGCTGGAGGCGTGGAGCTCCTCGGAGCTGAAGGTAGCCCCGTGGATCCCGTCTTTTCCTACTCGGCCGCCGACCATGACCACGGCGTCTCCCGGCAGGATCTTCTTCTCCGTCGAGGGTATCCCCTGGATCGACAGAGGCATTTCCCCGAGGGTTCCGCAGAACACGAGGGGTTTGCCCAGGTAGCGATCTTCGAACAGCTCCCATCCACGGGCGTAGGGGATCCCGCTCTGATTCCCGCCCTCGATGACGCCCCTGTGCACACCATCGCGAATCCGCCGGGGATGAAGCAGACCCCGGGGGATCGCTTCGCCGGGCATCTCGGGATTACCGAGACAATAGCCCCAGACATTGGCAATCAGGTGGGAGCCGAGTCCCGTGCCGAAGGGATCCCGATTTACTCCCACGATGCCGGTCATGGCGCCGCCGTAGGGATCCAGAGCACTGGGGCTGTTGTGGGTTTCCACCTTGTAGACAAGAGCCAGCTCTCTGTTGAAACGGATCACTCCGGCGTTGTCGCTGAACAC
>JAGLQP010000286.1 GCA_023136785.1 Spirochaetales bacterium | reverse complement strand
AAGCGGTGAGGATCTCGAAGACGCTTCGGGGCGGAGTCAAGATCATCAGCAGCCGGAAGGGGATGTAGGAGAGGCTCATGCCTCGCAGAACAAAGCCCACTCCGATTCCCCCAGCTCGGGCCGCATCGTAGAGGATCACCTCGGAAACCGCGAGATAGAGAATCGGGAAGATAAACTGAATGATCCTTTCCGTCGTGGTGATTCGGCGGCTGTAGTACTTCCCGAGTACGATCAAGCAGACGATGATGCTGAAAAAGATCATAGCCAAAGTGTTCCAGAACAGGCCGGTGAAGGATCCGCCGCCGGCCAGAGGCGTCGCGAACATCCAGATCGGGGCGAAGATACTGCCCAGACCGGCGAGGATGACGAAGATCGTAACCCTGTTGAACTCGAATTTCTTCGGCGGGGGTGGAGCGGCCAAAACGAAGCCCAGCATGACGCTGTAGAAAGTCAAAACGTGGAGCAACCATACCCAGTTGAAGATGCGCCCCATATGAGCCCGTATCCAGGGTACGGTGAAACCCAAAACGCCCGCCCAGGCGAACAGGCCCAGGTCCAGGATGATCCCGTTCCACGGCAGGGGGGAGTATCGGGTTTGAGCCTTCATGGTGTCACTATAGAGTACCTCATACTCTTTGCACAGCCTGTTGAAAGGTGTTACTGTAGGGTGCAATGAAGACCTACGAGCAGATCAACGCCAAGATCGAGACGGGAAAAGCGGTGGTTTGCACCGCCGATGAAATCATCGACTACGTGGAACGCAAGGGATTGGCGGCTGCGGCGGAGGAGGTGGATGTGGTTACAACGGCCACCTTTGGGCCGATGTGCTCCTCCGGCTGTTTCCTCAACTTCGGACACAGCGCTCCGAAGATGCGCATCACTGAAGCCTGGATCGATGACGTGCCGGTGTACTGCGGTATCGCCGCTGTGGACGTATTTCTCGGCGCCACCCAGCTGCGTCAGGGGGATCCGGCCAACCTCTACTATCCGGGAGAGTTCCGCTACGGCGGAGGGCACGTTATCGAAAAGCTGGTGGCAGGGGAAAAGGTACAACTTTTCGGTCTTTCCTATGGAACCGACGATTATCCCCGCAAGGAGATCCGAACCTGGTTTACAATACGCGATTTAAACCAAGCCGTTATGGTCAATCCTCGAAACTGTTACCAGAACTACAATGTGGCCATCAACTGCTCCGATCGCCCGGTGTACACCTATCTCGGACTGCTTAAGCCAAACATGCAGAACCTGACCTATTGTTCCGCCGGACAACTGTCGCCTCTCCTCAACGATCCTCTGTACGAAACCATAGGGATCGGCACCAAGGTCTGGCTGGCCGGTGCTCAGGGACACGTGTATGCCGAGGGTACGCAGCACAGCCCTACCAGCGAGCGGGGGGCCAACGATGTGCCCACCGAGGGCGCCGGTACACTCGCCCTGACGGGAAACATGGAGGATATGAAGCCTGAGTTTGTCCGCGGTGTCAGCTTGATCGGCTACGGTGTTTCTCTTGCCGTTGGGGTAGGCATCCCCATCCCGATCCTGACACCTGAGATCCTCAAACGCACAACGGTCCGGGATCGGGATATCTTGGCGCCGGTAATCGACTACTCTCATGATTATCCCCAGAAGACCGGCAAGGTGATTTGCCAATTGAGCTACGCCGAGCTGAAAACCGGGGAGGTTACGATCAAAGGGAAAACGGTCAAGGCCGGTTCGATGTCCTCCTACTCCAAGGCCCTCGAAATCGCTCATCTGCTCAAGGATGAAATCAAACGGGGAGATTTCCTCCTCTCCCAACCGCTGCAGAGCCTGCCCCGAAAGCAGGGCATGATGGGCCTGAAAATTGTCGATCAGAACAACAGGGAGGTGAGGCGATGATCACCAAGAAGCTCATGCTCTACTTTCCCAAGAGCGAGACCGAGAAGCCCATCGTCTATCACCTGGTCAAAGACTACAACCTGGTGATCAACATCTTTCGTGCCAAGGTCACCCCGGAAGAGTACGGATACCTGGTCCTCGATGTTACGGGAACGGATGAAGACATTCGCCGCGGCATGGAGTTTGTAAAGACCTTGAATGTGCAGGTCGACGAGTCTCACAAGGGTGTGCGCTGGGATGAGGCAACCTGCACAGACTGCGGAAACTGCATTTCCCACTGCCCGACGGCAGCCCTGCACATCCCGGACCGGGCCACGATGAAGATAGCTTACGACAGCGATCTCTGTGTTGAGTGCCTGAGCTGTATCTCCAACTGTCCCTTCCGGGCCTGTTCTTCGATATTCTGAAAAGCGACTAGGGTTCCGGCTCTTCGGGAGCAGGTTCGATCACAGCGGGTCTCTCCCGTTCCTTCGACTGTTGGATCTCCTCGATCTCGCCGAAGAACTGTCCCGCGGTGAGGGTGGCGTATACGCTCCCCTGGCTGATAAAGTACATCTCGAAGCCTACCTCCCCCGCCGTAACGATGATGTCTCCCGGATCAGGTCATCGCTGGCTGTTTGAAACAATCGATACGACTGGGTATGGAATCAAGCATTCCTTTTGTGTGCAGACGGATGTGGCATTTTGGCTAATCATTTGACAAAATGTATGTTTCATCATAGAACGATACTCCTATGAGATTTCAAGACCTTCTCGAACCGGATCGTTTGGCTCGGCAGGATGGCAAGGGTTATACAAGGCAACGATACTTATACACCCGCCTTGCATCCAGAGCAGGCCGTCATTTTGTGGGGATTGTCGGGCCTCGAGGTGTCGGCAAAACTGTTCTTCTCAAACAACTCGCTTCCGAATCGAGTCAATCCTTCTACTTGTCTCTCGATGCGTCGGAAGGTTCGGAGGAAGGAGATCTCTTTGAGATCGCCAAAAGGCTCGTTGAACGCTGAAGTGGCCTCTCTCGGAAAAGTGTTGAACTTTGTGGGTCGTTCCGCTGTGGATGGAGTAAATTACTCTTCTGTTTCCCGAAATGTTGGTATTACCAAGTACAAGGGGTAGCAAGATACCGGATTTTCTTGTTCGAGAGCGGGAAGGATCGATCGTCGTTGAAATTGGCGGGAGAGGGAAGGGGCATGAGCGGTTCAAAGGCATCTCAGAAAAGAAGCGGCTCATCCTTGCCTATTCGGATCGTATCGACAAGATGCGAAAGCCCCTTGTCTTGGCCGGGTTCCTCTAATTTACTGCACCGGATGACAAAGCTATGAGACACTACCAGCGTTTCGTTCACCGCGGCGTCAACTTTCGCATTTGCTCGACCCATCCGCAGGTCATCCGCGGCGAGATCCGCAGACAGCGGATTACCCTGGAAACCTACATACACAGACAACCCGATTTTGCTACCACCCTGGAACCGCTTGACCTGTTGCCTGAAGCACCGGAAGTGGCCCGGCGCCTGCAGGCCGCCTCCGCAGCGACCGGAGTGGGACCCATGGCTGCGGTGGCCGGAACCATGGCCCAACTGGCCGTCGAAGCGGCTGGGGCGGCGGGAGCCGGGGAAGCGATCGTGGAAAACGGCGGCGATA
>JAGLQP010000285.1 GCA_023136785.1 Spirochaetales bacterium | reverse complement strand
TGGCTTTGCCCTCGAAATGAGGACGATGTAGATTATTTTATAGTTTATATATAGACTCTGCCTGTGAGAAAAGTAGGGAAAATCCTGAAAAAAATCAACCTACCCTGCCCCGCTTCTTACGACGAACCGATGAGCCGCCACACCAGCTTCCGCATTGGGGGACCAGCAGACATATTCGTCACACCTCGAAGCACAGAAGATCTGGCCCGTACGTACAAGCTGCTCATCGAACAGGAGGTCCCTACGTTTATCCTTGGAGCCGGGGCAAACATCCTGGTAGCGGATCGGGGGATTCGCGGTGCGGTGATCGATATGAGCGGCTTTCAGGGATGCAGCCTGTCCCAGACAGGTGACGGCGGCACCTTGAACGCTTCAGCCGGAACCCCGATCAGCGATGTCAGCGCCCTTGCCCTGGATCACGGCCTGTCGGGTCTGGAGTTCATCTATTCCATGCCGGGAAGCGTGGGCGGTTCTATCTGGATGAATGCGCGCTGTTACGCCAGCTCGGTCTCCGAGGTGCTGAGCCGGGTGGAGCTTCTCGACGAAACGGGAACAATCACCGAGATGGAGGTAGATCGGGACCAGTTCGGCTACAAACGATCTCCCTTCCAAAACTCGAGTTCCCTGATCCTGCGAGCAAGCTTCGCTCTGGTTCCGGGAGATCGAGAGCAGATGCGGGAGAAGATGCGGTCGATCAAACAGGATCGGGAGAACAAGGGACACTTTCTGCATCCCTGCGCCGGATCTATTTTTAAAAACAACAGAGCGTTCGGCAGCCCAACCGGCAAGCTCATCGATTCCCTATGCCTCAAAGGCACGAGTATCGGAGACGCTCGTGTCTCAGAGCTGCACGGAAACATCATAGTAAATACCGGAAGCGCTCGAGCAGAGGCGGTATTGGAACTGATCCGCCTGCTCGAAACCAAGGTGCGTGAAGTTTTCGGTTTCGAGCTGGATCGAGAGATCTTGCTGGTAGGGCAGTGGCGGTAGGAGGCAACATGACAGGATTCTTGGACAACATGCGGAAGTATCTGAAAGACCTCAAGGACCAGGAATTAAAAAAACTGGCCGCGGAAATCCCGATCAACGAGCTCATCGAGATCTGGGACGATCTGGACGAGGAGGAGGAGCTCAAGCTCTTCCGCATACTCGATCTGGAGCGCAAGGTCGACCTAATGGACACGCTTCCCATCTCCAAGCAGGAGTTGCTGGTCAAATCCCTTACCGGCGCCCACGCCAAGGCCCTGCTCGCAGAGATGGACCCGGACGACTTGACCGACTTCATCCAGTCGGTTTCCCCGGAGGTCCGGGAGTCTGTCTGGAATGCCCTGGAGGAGGAAGCCAAAGAGGAGACGCTGTTCCTGCTGAAGTACGACTACGACGACGCCGCCGGTCTGATGACCACCCGTTATCTGGCGATCCGTCCCAACCTCAAGGTGGCGCAAGCCCTCGGCTGGGTCCGGAAGAACATGCAGAACGTGGAAACGGTCTACTACATCTACGTGCTGGACCCCCTCAAACGCCTGATCGGTGTGGTATCCCTCCGGGATCTCCTGGCCAGCGAGGATGATGATTTTATTCAGAATGTCATGGTGAAAGAGGTGATCACCGTATACCAGGATACAGACCAGGAGGAAGCGGCCAAGATTCTCGAGACCTACGACCTTCTCGCCCTGCCCGTTGTGGACCAATCCCACCGGTTGTTGGGTATCGTCACCTTCGACGATATCATCGATGTAATCCGGGAGGAGCAGACAGAGGATATCTACAAGATGAGCGCCGTGGCCACCAGCCGGTCGACCTATCTGGAGAGCTCTGTGTTCGATCTCGTGCGCCGTCGCATTCCCTGGCTGATTATCCTGTTACTGGCCGCAACCATCACGACCAATGTCATCGCCGGATATCGCCAGGTACTGGAGGCGGCGGTGGTTCTGGCATTTTTCATTCCCATCGTTACCGGAACGGGGGGGAATTCCGGCACCCAATCGGCGACCCTGATGATCCGTGGTCTGGCAACCGGGGAGCTGCGTTTTCACGATATCTGGCGTATTATCGGTAAAGAAGTTCTTGTGGGGATCCTGATCGGCGTGTGCCTAGGCATTCTCACCATCGTTCGGGCCATGCTCCTTCCTCCCACTATCACCTTCAATGAAGCCCTGGCCGTGGGAACCGCTATGTGCTTCGTGGTCATCGTAGCGACCCTGGTGGGAGCACTGGCACCTCTGATCATCTCACGGTTGGGCTTCGACCCGACGGTGATGGCGGGTCCCCTGATGGCCACCCTGATCGACGTATCGGGTCTGACCATCTACTTCGAAACGGCCAAGCTTCTTCTGAGACTTGCCTGAACCATGATTCTTGTCATCGGCCACAATCCGGACTGGACTGGATCCTCATCACGAGGGACTCCTCGAGGCGGTGGAGGTTCAGCCGTTGTAAGGGCCGGTCAACATTACCAATCGGCTTCCGCTTCCCACCCCAGATGGATCGAAAGAAGATCCAAAAACTTCATCCCGTCATAGCCCTGCTCCGGGTAACTGAACGGTAAGGCCTGTCTGGTTTCTAAACGGGCGTAGAATCGTTTTCCCTCCCCCTTTAGCTCTACATCGACGGCCAGATGCCAGCCGGGAGTCGGTCGGGACTGCGCTCCCATCTCCAGCTCGACGGCTCCCCAACCGGGGTTGAGCGCGAACAACAGCTTGAGATCTCTCTCCCATCCATATTCTGAATCCCATTGTCCAGTCATCCCCACTGCGAGCTCCCAGAGATGCCAGCTCAGAGATCCCCCGCAACCGAGAAAGAACTCTTTCTCCGGAAGACCGCGGGTGGACCATGTCAGCTCCATCTCTCCATCGGCCTGGATGCCTAGAAGGCAACGAGACCTGATCCGCCGGGTAACCTCCGCCCCTGCTGCCAACTGATCACGGCTTTCACGAAACGGTGTGGGGAAGAGGGGCAGCCTGGAGATTTCTTTACGGTAGCTTCCGAACAGGTGAATGGGCACAGAATCCCATACCAATCGTGTAGCAAAGATCCACTGGAGATCCCCGCGGCGACCCTCCGGTGTGAAGAAGCGTTCCGTACAGTGTCCGATCAATAGGGATACCTCGGTCCGCGGAGCTGTCCAGGTGGTATGCAAGGAATACACAGCCCCCGGGGGTACCCGCTGACCTGCCGATACGGTGGCAGATAGATACAGCGAGACCGGTGGTAGATCAAAGGCGAAGGATCCGGCCAGGTGACTGAGCAAGCCTCCTGCAAAAGGAGGCGAGTCGATAAACCATGATTCGTCTCCCCCATCCTGCAGCTGATCCGAAGGATTGGAGAGCAATCCCAGGAACTCAAACTTCGTCCTCTGCCCAAGCGGTATCGCCATCAAGCTTCCCACCTGGGCCCCGATCTCCTCCTTATACAGGAGAAACCATTCCCAATGCTCCGGGATGGCTTCTAAAATTACCCCACTTCGGCTGCCGATGTCCAAATCGATATCCAGAGATACATCTGTCGTCTCTGAAAAAACG
>JAGLQP010000284.1 GCA_023136785.1 Spirochaetales bacterium | reverse complement strand
GCCTCCGTGATCAGGGTGATGCTCTTGAAGCGGTAGGGGGGGAAAAGAACGGCGAGGAAACGGGCCACGATCATCTCCCACAGCGCCCGCTCATCAGACTCGAGCCTCTGGGGTTCGGCCCGCTGTTCGGTCGGCAGCAGGGCGTGATGATCCGTGACCTTGGCGTCATTGACAAACCGGCTGCCCGGTTTGATCTCCCCGGCCAACAGCTGCTGAACCGGCTTTCGGTAGCGGGATGACAGAACCGCCTGCAAGCGGTCCTTCAATGTGGGCACGATGTCCCGGGTAATGTAACGGGAATCGGTCCTGGGATAGGTGACCAGTTTGTGGCGCTCGTACAGTCCCTGGAGGGTACTCAAGGTTTTCTGGGCGCTGAAACCGAGGCGGCTGTTGGCCTCCCGCTGCAGCGCGGTCAGATCGTAGGCCAGTGGCGGCGGCTCCGTCTTGTCTTTCGTCTCGACCTTGACGATGCGTCCTTCAGACCCTTGAACCTTTTCAGCGATCTCCCGAGCCCGCTTCTCCTCCTTGATCCGGGTGACACCCCCGGAGCTCCGCCACAATCCCGCATAGGATCCAAAATCCGCATGCACCTGCCAGTAGCTCTCCGGGGTGAAGTTGTTGATCTCCTTCTCCCTGCCCACGATCAGGGCCAGAGTCGGCGTCTGCACCCGGCCCGCGGACAGCCGGGCATCGAACTTGCAGCTCAACGCCCGGGAGATGTTCAACCCGATGATCCAGTCCGCTTCGGAACGGCACTCGGCGGCCCGGAAGAGATTGTCCAAGTCCTTCCCGGGCTTGAGGGTACGGAACCCCTCCCGGATCGCCACCTCGGTTTGGGAACTGATCCACAACCGCTGGTAGGGGCCCTTCCAGCCGCCGAGGCGCATGATCAAACGCGCCACCAGCTCCCCCTCCCGTCCCGCATCTGTTGCGATGATCAGATTGTTCACGTCCTTCCTGCGGAACAGGGATTGAATGGTGCGGAACTGATGGGAGGTCTGGCGAATGACCCGGTGCTTCATGGGTTCAGGGAGCATCGGCAGATAGTGAAGGGACCAGGTCCTGTACTTTTCGTCGTAGCTCTGGGGATCGGCCAACTCGACCAGGTGCCCCATCGCCCAGGTGACGATGTAGGCATCCCCTTCCGAGTAGCCCTTGGCCTTTTTTCTGCAGCCGAGAACCTGGGCCAAGTCCCGGCCGACACTGGGTTTTTCCGCCAATACGATGGATTTCATCTTCCGTAGATCTTGGTCCAATATCGAGGATTTGTCAAAGTCCCCCTCCCGCTTGCACCGGAAAGTTCTACAGTACTCCTTTATGAAGAACCTAGTTGCTTCATCTCCGGATTTAGGTTTATTCCTATATGGACGAAATCATAGGTGTTTATGAACTACACCGCGCTTATTTTCCCAACTCGCTGCTTCGCATTTCGTGCTCGTACCACCGATGTGCTGGCCAGCAGAACCGGTGTTTCGGTTTCAGCGTTGAAACCTGCCTCAAAAATGAGCATATTTTGACTACCCACGAACTACGGACGTGGAACGAGTAGGAGGTAATCATGCCACGAGAGCTGATAGAGAGACTGTGGAGCCGGGGTAAAGAGTTCCTCGGCGTAGAATATCCCGTTTTGGGCGGAGCCATGACCTGGATTTCCGAATCGACTCTGGTATCCGCGATATCCAATGAGGGCGCCTTCGGTGTGCTGGCCGGGGGAAACATGCCCCCGGAGATGCTGATGGATGAGATCAAGCGGACCCGAGACAAGACGGATAAGCCCTTCGGCGTGAATTTGATCACCATTGCCCCCAACTTCGGCAAACACCTCGATCACATTTTGGAGATTGAGTTTCCCTTTGTCATCTTCGCCGGCGGGCTGCCGCCGCGGGAGGCGATCAATCAGATCAGACATACCAAGAGCAAACTGCTCTGCTTTGCCCCCACCGTAGGAATCGCCCAGAACCTGATCAAAGGAGGGGTCGATGCGCTGGTCATCGAAGGACACGAGGCGGGGGGGCACATCGGACCGATTTCCACAGCAGTTCTGGCGGAGCAGATCCTGCCGCGGGTCGATGAGGTGCCCGTATTCGTAGCCGGAGGGATCGGAAGCGGTGTGATGATGGTCCACTACCTGATGATGGGAGCGGCGGGGGTGCAGCTGGGCACGAAGTTCGCTGTGGCCAAGGAGTCCGTTGCCCACGACAACTTCAAACGGGCGTTGCTGCGGGCGGCGGCCAAGGATGCCGTACCCACCGCTCAGTTCGACCCCCGGATGCCGGTGATCCCGGTCCGGGCCCTGGTCAATGAAGGCATCCGGGACTTCAACACGCTGCAGCTCGGTCTGATCGCTCAGTTGGAACGCAAGGCAATCACGGCCAGGGAAGCGGGCCACAAACTGGAGGAGTTCTGGATCGGCGGCCTGCGAAAGGCGGCGATCGACGGGGACGTGAAGCAGGGCTCCCTGATGGCCGGCCAAAGCGTGGGGCTGGTCAAGGAAATTCTGCCCGTGCGGGAGATCCTCGATCAACTGATCGAAGAAGGGGTGGCCGAAGCGGAGAAGATCCTCAAGCGGTTGGGACGCTAGAACGCTCTGCCGAATATCAGTAGAAAGTGTGGCACGAGAGGGAACACGATGTCGTACAGGTCGCCCTCGATCACGTTCTGCAGCCAGGCCGCTCCGATTTCAAAACCGAGCCGATATCTGCCTTCTTTGCCGAGTAAGAGATTGTAGCCGAACCCTGCTTTTGGCTTTAATATCCCCTGTTCAAACGAAAAAGGATTCAGGCTCCAAAGCGTCAGGAAGCCGGCTCCGGTGAAGAAAAAGAGACTGCGATTCAAACCGTCAAAATAAACACGGAGGTTTATACCAGGCTCCAGGGTACCGGCCCACTCTCCGGCCAGCTTCAGAACCAGAAGACGTGTATGGACACTCAATCCGACGGGTCCCAGAAAAAACTCAGCCTCCGCTCCCACCGGCGCTACAAAGGAGCCGCCCAGTTGAAACGAGACTGCGCTTTTCCGTTGTTCCGCATCCTGGGTCCAGCCTACACCAGCGGCCAATAACGCTATCATCAGAGCAAGCACTGTCCGTTTCATGATCCCTCCGAGAAGGTTAGATTGATTGCTCCAGTCAATAATAGGGCATTCACCCCCATTTGTACCAGCATTCGCAAGCCTTAAGCTCGATCAAGTGTTAAACGCGTGTTAAACCATCAAGTGGAAAATCCCGACACAATGAGATATACTGAAAAACAAAAAGCAGTGTATAGGAGGTTCATATGAAACGTATTGTCCTGCTTGCGGTGTTTATTGCGGTACTCGCACTCCCGGCCTTCAGTCAGTTTCGCATCGACATGGGATTCGGCGTCCCACTTACCTTGGCAGTTATTGGTAACGGCCAGATACAGACGAACAGCGATGTCGGCGACTTTCTCGGTGACTATCACTTCCCCTTCCCCGAAGCGGGCCTCTACTACCAGTTCAGCGTTGGGCCTTTAAAGCTTGCGCCGGGCGTACGTGTTTTCACCTTGATCTTCGAGAGCGTGCTGT
>JAGLQP010000283.1 GCA_023136785.1 Spirochaetales bacterium | reverse complement strand
AAACATGGGGGTATGATCGAGGTACCCATGGGCATAACCCTGCGTGAGGTGATCTACGAGATCGGTGGGGGAATCCAGAACGACAAGAAGTTCAAAGCGGTGCAGCTGGGCGGTCCCTCCGGGGGCTGCATTCCGGAACGCCTGCTCGACGTACAGGTAGACTACGACTCGGTTACCGCTACCGGAGCCATTATGGGCTCCGGCGGTATGGTGGTCATGGACGAGACCACCTGTATGGTAGACATAGCCCGATATTTCTTGAGCTTCACCCAGAGCGAGTCCTGCGGCAAGTGTACCTTCTGCCGCATGGGAACCAAACGCATGTTGGAGATCCTCGAGCGCATCACCAAGGGCGAGGGGCGGATGTCCGACCTGGATCAACTCGAAGATCTGGCTGTGAAGGTCAAGCTGGCCTCCCTCTGCGGCCTGGGCCAGACCGCTCCCAATCCGGTTCTGACCACCTTGAAATACTTCCGAGAGGAGTATGTCGAACACATCCAGAACAAACGCTGTCCCGCCAAACACTGCCGGGAGCTGCTTCGCTTCCGTGTGATCGAGGAGGCCTGCACCGGCTGTACCCTATGTGTCAAGGTGTGTCCGACCAATGCAGCGACCGGGGAGAGGAAGGCTGTGCACAGCATCGACCAACAGCTGTGCATCAAGTGCGGTCTGTGCTTCAAAGCCTGCCGTTTCAACGCAATAGAGATTGCCACGGGGGTGGAGGCATGATGGAAAAACGGCTTGTTGGAATTCAACTGAATGGAAAGAAACTACTCGTTTCTCCGGAAAAGACCATCCTCGAAGTGGCGGAGCAACAGGGGATCGAGATCCCTACCCTCTGTCACGATCCCAGGCTCGTTCCCTATGCCTCCTGCTGGATCTGCGTCGTGCGGGTGCCCGGAGCGAAGGGATTCGTTCCGGCCTGTTCGACCAAGGTGCGTCAGGGAATGTCGATCACCACCGATGATGCTGATATCCACGCTACCCGGCGGATGGCTCTGGAGCTGTTGTTATCGAATCACTACGGCGACTGTCGTCCTCCCTGTACCCTGACCTGTCCGTCGAACATAGACGTCCAGGGCTATATCGGGCTGATCGCCAATGGGCGCTACCGGGAAGCGCTGCGGCTGATCAAACGGGACAATCCCTTTCCCGTTGCCATCGGTCGGGTTTGCCCGCGCCCCTGCGAAGAAGCCTGTCGCCGCAATCTGGTGGACGAACCGGTGGCAATCGACTGGCTCAAGCGCTTTGCTGCCGATCTGGATTTGAAATCCGTCGACGGATTCGATCCTCCTCTGGCCCCCAAAACGGGAAAGAGAGTCGCGATTGTCGGTGGAGGACCTGCCGGAATGTCAGCGGCCTACTACCTGATCCAGGAAGGAGTGGATGTAACCGTCTACGAAGCGGAAGAGAGGGCGGGGGGGATGTTCCGCTATGGGATCCCCGACTACCGTCTGCCCCAGGACACTCTGGACCGGGAAATCGACACCATCCTTCGTCTCGGGGTGGATTTGAAAACCGGAATACGCATCGGCCGGGATATCGAGCTGAAGGAGCTGCAGGAAACCCATGACGCGGTGATCCTGGCCCACGGTGCCTGGAAGAGCCGGGGACTCCGGGTCCAGGGAGAGGATCGGCCCGGGGTGATTGCCGGAATCGAATTCTTGCGAGACGTGGTCCAAGGGGCCAGGCCCGATCTCGGCGAGAGGGTGGCGGTAATCGGTGGCGGAAACACGGCCATCGATTCGGCCCGCACCGCGGTCCGGGTCGGCGCCAGGGAGGTAAACCTGTTCTACCGGCGGACCGATGTGGAGATGCCTGCCTCCCCCCTCGAGGTTGAGGAGGCCCTCGAGGAGGGTGTTCAGTTCTACTACCTGGTGGCGCCGATGATGGTTCAGGAGAAGGGAAAGGGCCTGAAGACATTGCGGCTGATCAAGATGGAGCTGGGGGAACCCGATTCTTCCGGCCGCCGTCGTCCGATTCCCATCGAGGGGAGCGACTTCGAGGTCCAGGTCGACACCATCATCACTGCCATCGGTCAGTATGCGGACACCCGCTTTCTCGAGTCCATCGACGGTCTCATAGACGAGAAGGGTTATCTGGTCTGCGATGAGCAGACCGGCAGCACAGCCGTCCCGGGATTGTTCGCAGCCGGGGATCTGGTGACCGGGCCGGATATCGCCATCCGGGCGGTCGCCGGGGGTAAGCACGCCGCCCGGGCCGCATTGGCTTATCTTCGCGGGGTGGAATATCGAATCGCACCGGAATTCCTAAGCAAGAAAGAAGACTTTGGCAAGCTCACCGAAGACGAGTACAGGGATGAGCCCCGGGTCGTCCGGGAGAGGATGAAGGTTGCCAGCCCGAGTAAACGGAAGAGCAACTTCAGCGAAATCGAGAAGGGCTACAGCGAGAAGCAGGCTCTGCGAGAAGCGGCCCGTTGTATGGAGTGCGGCTGCCAGGATGTGGAGGAGTGCAAGCTCAAGAGCTATGCTCAAGGATATGAGGCCAATCCGGTCCACTATCCGGGGGAGATCCAGCGCCATCCGATCGACCAGAGCCATCCGTACATCAGCCGCGACCCGGCCAAGTGTGTGCTCTGCGGCCGCTGCATCCGGATCTGTCTCGAGGTGCAGGGCCTGGGTGTCCTGGGCTATGTCAACCGGGGGTTTCAGTCCGTCGTGGTTCCCACCTTCAGCATGCCCTTTGGGGAGGATCCTCTCTGTATCTCCTGTGGTCAGTGTGTGTCCGCCTGTCCCGTTGGTGCTTTGACGGAAAAAGTGCCTGGAGGAAAAACCGTACCGCTAGTGGAGAGCATCGAGGAGGGCTACTGTGCCCTCTGTTCTGTGGGATGTCCCGTGGAGTTTCGATACCACGGCAGCCTGTTGACTCGGGTTGTGTCCCGCTTCGAGGAAAGCTCAAACGGGGGAAAGGGATTTGGGGGCCGGTTGTGCGTGAAGGGCAGGTTCGAGCATGCCTTCCTGAACGATTCCCTGCTTGCGGCCCCGCTCGATGGTAAGGGGAAGGAGATACCCTGGCAGCAGGCGGCGGTTCATCTGGAAGAAGCTTTGAAGAGCTCCCGCAGGACGGTGATGCGTCTGTCTCCGTATCTACCCGGCGAGGTTCTCGATCGGGCACTGAACTTTGCCCGCGCCAGAGGCATCTCGGTGGAAGCGGCGGGACTCGAGCGGCTTCATCCCGGTTGGGGAGCTCTGATAGACAATGGTGAAGCCGGCAGTCAAGGGGATTATCTGTTCGAAGATGGACAGCAGGGGACCGAACGGCGTCTGCTTCTTATTGCAGGTGATCTGGAGGCGTCTAACAATGTCGCCTTTACCGATTGTCTGACCGTTGCCGGAGAGCGGAACTATCCCCTCTGGCGGGTGGGTGCACTGGATCCGGTGTACAGGCGCTTTTTCGATCGTTCCTTCTCCGACTCAGGGGTTCTGGCCGAGGCATTGGAGGAGGCTCGAGCCGCCGGCGCGGATCGGGTGGAAGTCCTGCTCAATCCGGAGCAGATTCTGAAAGTTTCAGGAAAAAAGAAAGAGAAGGCGGTA
>JAGLQP010000282.1 GCA_023136785.1 Spirochaetales bacterium | reverse complement strand
CCAGCATTTCCCCTCCTCTGCATCAGCACTACTACCCTAACATATCCTTGACTGTTTTTTGAAGCCTTTGCATAGTATTGAAGGGGAGTCAGATAAAAATGTCAAAGGTTCTTTGCCTTGTTCTGGGCGGCGGTCGGGGAGAACGGCTCTTTCCCTTGACCAAGGAACGGGCCAAGCCTGCGGTTCCCTTCGGCGGCAAGTATCGTCTGGTCGATATCCCCATCTCCAGCTGCATCCACTCGGGATTTCGCCGGATCTACATCCTGACCCAGTTCAACTCCGCCTCGCTTCACAACCACATCGCCAACACCTACATCTTCGACAGCTTCTCTCAAGGGTTCATCGAGATCCTGGCCGCGGAGCAGACCTACGAACATTCCAGCTGGTACATGGGCACCGCCGATGCTGTTCGAAAAAATTTCATTCACTTCCGCACCCAGAACCCGGACTACTACATGATCCTCTCCGGCGATCAGCTGTACCGAATGGACCTGGAGGACTTCTTCGACAACCATCTGGCGAGCGGCGCCCAAATCAGCGTCGCGGTGACTCCGGTCAGCGCGGAGAAGTGCCCGCACTTCGGCATCCTCCAGGTGGATGAGAAGGGAAGAATCGTACGCTTCGTCGAGAAACCCCAGACCGAGGAAGAGATCGCCGACCTGAAGATTCCCGACACCCTGCGGGGGCAGCTGGCCGGGATCAGCCCGGACCGGGCGTATCTGGCCTCCATGGGTATCTATATATTCACTCAGGGCATATTACGAAAAGCCCTGGACAACGAGTACACGGACTTCGGTAAAGAAATCATCCCCAAGAGCATTGAAAACTTCAAGGTCCAGTCCTACATCTTCACGGGATTCTGGGAGGATATCGGGACGATAAAATCATTCTACGAAACCACGATCAACCTGACAAACATCACGCCGGATTTCGATTTCTACAAAGAGAGCCAGCCGATCTATACCCACAGACGGGACCTGCCTGCCTCTAAGATCAACTCCTGCACCATCACTCAGTGTCTGACCGCGGACGGTTGCATCATCACCGATGGCAATATCATGCACTCCGTGATCGGGATCCGCACGATCATCGAATCCGGGGCGACCCTCGACGGAGTGGTCTGCATGGGAGCGGATTGGTACGAGACCGTGGAAGAGAAAAAACAGAACCGGGAACGGGGAATACCCGATATCGGTATCGGCAAAGGGACCCTGATTCGACACGCCATTATCGACAAGAACGCCAGGATCGGCGAAGTCTGCCGCATCGGCGTCGACCATTTGGAGCGCAAGGACGGTGACTACGATAACTATCATATTCGGGACGGGATCATCGTGATCCCGAAGAACGCGGTCATACCCTCAGAATCGGTGATTTGATTTAGCAAACACACCCGACTGCTAAAGCGTTTGCCGATGCCCCGTCAAATTACTATTTTATACATGAAATGCGAATCTACCACGGTTCTCTCTACCGTGATTCCAAAGTAGAGAGAGTACGAGCTCAATAGATGAACTGGTTATTGATAGAGGAGGACATCATGCGGAATAAACGCTCAGTGATTGTTGTGCTTTCGCTTATAATTTCAGTCTTGTTTCTGGTTTCCTGTTCTAAAGGCTACAGCACCGGGCAGCGGGAGTCTGAATCCGGGACCCGGCTGACCGGCCGGCCCGTGAAAACCGAACCCCTTGTTCCAACCCTGGAGCAGATTCAATACTCCTTCCGGGAGGTAGCTCAGGAAGCGCTTCCCGTGGTGGTGGAGATCAATACGATCGAAGTGATTACCCAGAGGATCCCGCGAAGCGAGTCACCGTGGGACTTCTTCTTCGGTCCTTCTCCCGACCAGGGGGATTCCGAGGAGAGGGAGTTCCGGCAGCCGGGACTTGGCTCCGGGGTGATCGTGCAGAGGACAAACGGAAAGGTCTACGTGCTGACCAACAACCATGTGGCCGGGGAAGCCGAAGAGATCAGCATCAGCCTGCACGACGGGCGGGAGTTCAAGGGCAAGCTGGTCGGAACCGACCCGCGGCGGGACCTGGCGGTGGTCATGTTTGAAACTGGGGAGGAGATCCCCGTTGCCAGCCTCGGGGATTCGGACACCCTGGAGGTAGGCGACCTGGTCCTGGCCGTGGGCAATCCCTTCGGCTTCGAATCCACGATCACGATGGGGATCATCAGCGCTGTTGGGCGGCAGGCCGATTCGGGAACGAATATCGCCAGCCTGACCGACTACATCCAGACCGATGCTTCGATCAATCCGGGGAACTCCGGAGGCGCTCTGGTCAACCTGAGGGGAGAGGTCATAGGAATCAATAGCTGGATCGCCTCCCGAACCGGATCGAGCGCCGGACTGGGCTTCGCCATTCCCATCAACACGGCCAAGAAGACGGTTGACGAGATCCTCACTAAAGGCCGGGTCGAGTACGGCTGGCTGGGAGTGCAGATCGTGGACGTGGATCCCCAGAGATTTCCCGACTACCGGGAAGATTTCAACCTCGGGGATTCCACGGGATCCTTCGTCGTGAATATATTCAAGGGTTCTCCGGCCTACAAGGCGGGAATCCGTCCGGGAGACTACATCACCAGCATCGGAGGCCGAAATGTCAAAGATACAAACGAACTGACCAAGATCGTCGGCAACCTGCCGCCGGGCAACAGATACGACGTATCGGTGATCCGTGACGGCGGGGAGCAGACCTTCGACATCAGGTTGGCGATCCGCGAGGAGGACAAAGAGATCGCCGCCCAGAGCAAGAACCTCTGGCCGGGGATGTATATCGCCTCGATATCTTCCGATCTGCGGAAACAGCTGAGCATCCCCGATCGTCTGGAAGGAATTCTGGTCACGGTTGTTCAGGAGGGGTCTCCGGCGGCCAAAGCCGGATTCCGCCAGGGCGATGTGGTGCAGGAGGTGGATGGCCGCCAAATTCGGGGCGCCTACGACTTCTACCAGGCCTTGAACAACGCCTCCGGAGCAGCGGTGAACACCAAGGTGTACAGACAGGACAACGAGATCGAGATCGAGCTGGAAACGAAGTAAGCAGATCGCCAGGTTGCAGGCAGGTCGCGAGCAACAGCAAGATAGTAACAAGCCGGGGCTGCGCCAGAGTGAATTCTGAAGCAGCCCCTTATTTGTCGGTCAGGGCCTGATGTACAACCGGTTCCTTGACGTGAAGATCCACCTGCGGAAACGGGATCTCGATCTTGGCGGCCTTGAAGGCCCGCCAGATCTCCAGATTGGTCCACGACAGCGCGACCAGCTTATTTGTGGCCTCGGCGATCGATGTCCAAAGAGCCAGCTGGATGCCCGAATCCTGAAAGGCTACGATGCGTACTCCCGGAGTGGGCTTCTTCAGGGAGTAGGGATTCTTGGCAGCCACACCGATAAGGACTTTCTGTGCCTCGTCCAAATCCGTACTGTAGGAAACCTGAACATTGTTCACGATCACGATCCGCTTGTCGTGGTAGGAGTAGTTGTGGATGCTGTTACTCACCAGCTGGCTGTTGGGCACGATGATCGTCTCGTTGGTCAGGGTGTTGATCACGGTTGAGCGTAGCT
>JAGLQP010000281.1 GCA_023136785.1 Spirochaetales bacterium | reverse complement strand
TCACGAAGCGAAAGGAAATAAAACTGGGGTATGTACGGGAGGCCAGTATACCGCCCCTCTATCTCGACGTGGAAAAGGTCGAACGGATCCTCATGAATCTTCTGCGCAATGCCATCAAATTCACCGAAAGCGGTTCGATTACAGTGAGAACGGGGAAGAGACAGCACACAATAATTATCGAAGTGGAAGATACGGGCATCGGCATACCCCGCGACCATTTGCCTGATATCTTCAAGAGATTTCAGCAGGTAGACACATCGAGTACGCGGAGATTCGAGGGAACCGGGCTGGGGCTGACAATCGTCAGGGAAGCCATAGACCTGATGAAAGGTTCTATAGAGGTGTTCAGCGAAGAGGGGAAGGGAACCCGCTTTGTAATCCAGCTGCCGGACAACCTCGATCAGCTGGCTCCGGATGCTTTCATCGAAAGAAGAATCGATGAACGGCGCAGGCTGAGCTTGACCGTTAGGAGTGATGAGCGCAGGAAATCCAAGCGCCGAAAAGAGGATCTGGCCAAGATTTCTGTGGACGACCTGGCTTTGATCGAGAAAGAACTCTACCCTATCGAGCCGTCGGAGGATGCGGAGACTGAAAAGGACTCCGAGGAAGCGGGCGACATGGTTCTTCTCGTAGAAGACAGTGTGGATCTACGCAACTATATCAGCAAGATGCTCAAACGGTTCGGCCACAGCGTGATTACCGCAGAGGACGGTCTGGATGGGTGGCACAGGGTTCGTAACGATGTACCGGATATCATCGTCTCCGATGTCATGATGCCGAGGATGGATGGGTTCGAGCTGGTTACCAAGGTGAAATCGGACGAGAGTACCATGCATATTCCGGTGATTCTCATCACCGCCAAGTATGAATTGGACTCAAAAATCCAGGGATTGAAGACAGGAGCGGACGATTATCTATCCAAACCGGTGAATATCAGAGAACTGGACGCCCGGATAAAGAATCTTCTTACGATGAGAAAGTTCCAACTCGCTCTCGCCCACACCGAGGAATTGAAGATCCGTATGGAGGAGTTGAGCATGAGCTTCTCCCAGTCCCTCGAGATCCGGGATTTCAAAACCGCCGGTCATTCCAGGGATGTACTCGCGTTGGGAACGATGATGGCCGAGGAAATCGGATTGGAGATCGATCAAGTGCTTCGCGATTCCCTGCTCCTCCATGACATCGGTAAATTGGGCATCCCCGACCGGATCCTCCTGAAAGAATCCGGGCTCTCCGACGAGGAATGGACGACGATGAAGAAACACTCGGAGCTGGGAGCGGATCTCCTCGGCCATTTCGAATCTTACAAAGAAATAAGCCGGATCGTGCTGGCTCATCAGGAACATTTCGACGGAACGGGCTACCCAAACGGTCTGAAGGGCAAGGAAATACCGCTGTATTCGAGAATCATCGGCATTGCCGACGCGTATCACGCCATGACCAGCGACAGACCCTATCGGAAAGCCCTCTCACCCGTAACAGCCGCCCGGGAATTGCTGAAACACAGTGGCCACCAGTTTGACCCCAAGTTGGTCAAAGCGTTTCTCGACGGTCTGCTGAAAAAAGGCAAGATTACCGAGAACGAGCTTCAGGCCGCGGAAACAGCAAGTTAGAATATTAATTGAGCTGTAGTGGACGAGAAAACCCTACAATTTGCCGCTGCGGGACAGCGGCCAATAGCGATAGATCACCTTCCCCAGTAGCTGATCCCGCGGCAGAGGTCCCCAGGAACGGGAATCACTGGACTCTTGACGGTTGTCGCCGAGAAGAAAGTATTGGTTTTCCTCGAGTGTAACCGGCGAAAGTTCGCCGGAAAAGGGAAACTCCTTGGTCCACCCTTCCGGCAGCCCTGTGATGATTGTCATGTAAGTTTGAGGAATCAACTCCTGTTCTTCTGTGTAGGTGTTGCTGCCTTCCGGTTCAATATAGACCTTGAATCCGGACATCTTAATCGTATCCCCGGGAATCGCCACGATTCTCTTGATCATATAGGCCGGAATCCGTCTTCCCGAAACATCCCGAACTGCGCTTCCCCGCTGAAAGGAAAAAAACCGAAGAAATGGTTCAAGAATCGACAGAGGCAGGTTCGGTTTGGTGTACATCGGGGAGCGGATCACCACAACATCCCCGCGGGCCGGTTCCCGGACAGCGGGAAGCCGGGCCGAGAAGAAGAGAAATCTGGCCCCGTAGGTAAGGGGTGAAACGAAAATCCGGTCCTTCGGTTCAAGAAACGGCAACATCGAGCCGGACTCTACCTGGAAGGTGGCTAAAAACATGCTGGAGATGATCAGATAGAGGATAAGGGTCAAGACAACAAGTTTTGCCAGCTTCCGTAGAAAGTGTCTACCGAAACGCGCACCAAATCCTGAGCTGTATCGTTCGAAGGTCGAATACATCTAGTGAATGCCACCCAGCCGTGCAAGTGGCCAGTAGCGGAACAGGGCACGGCCAAGTACTTTTTCTACCCGTACAGGACCGAAATAGCGGGCATCCCGAGAGTCATCCCGGTTGTCTCCCATCGGAAAGATCCTGTCCTCCGGAACGTACCAACCCCGTTCGAGAACGCGCCATTGGCTGCGAAAGAGGTGGCTATAAGGTTTGAGCGAATAGAGGGTCTTGTATCGCCACTTCTCTACTTCGGCGTTGTCGATCAGGCTGCGTTGACGCCAGGACACGCTGCCGCTGTTGTTCTTGGATGTCGAAAAGTAGCGATTGATCGCAACATCTTGCTGGTCCGATGGTTCTATGCCACTGTCGAGCAGAGCCAGACCAACCCCGCCTTGTCGGAAGTAGGTGTATTCTTGAGGCTGGAACATCCTGTGAGTTTTGTAGGTGAACCCGAGTATTTCCCTGAGTTCTTCTTCCGGAATCCATTCGGTTTCGCCGGGCAGGAGGAACTCGACATTCCCCTGATTCAGGCGGATGCGATCACCTGGCATACCCACGGCCCGTTTGATAAGAAAGTGGTGCTTTGGATTTCCGAACTCATCCTTGTCGATATCCACCAGGGAGAGGGTCAGCATATAGATCACTCTCTGCAGGATGTCCTTGACCGGTCCGATCGGAATATAGGAGGGATTTTCAAAAATCACGATATCCCCCCTTCGTGGCTGCCGCAGCCCCGGCAGCTTCATCATCCCCGGCACCAGTTCAGGACCGTAGATCAGCTTGTTTACGAATATTCGATCTCCGATTTCGAGTGTCGAGACCATCGACTGCGACGGGATTTGATAAGCTTGGAGCAGAAACTGATTGATCAGCAGAACGATGAGTACGGCTGAAAGGATCGCTTCCAACCAGTCCAAAATGACGTTTTTCTTCTTCTGCCGTTCTTTTTTGTCCAGTCTCCGTTTCTTCCGCCAGGTGAGAAATCGCTCGGTGTTGCGCTGTATGTTTTCACCCCAATGAGATAATTCCATTGCCGCTCCCGTCGTGAACCAGCTCTCTCTATCGGTGAGTTCCTCGTTATTAGTAGCACGAAACCTTTTGGATTGACAAGGCAACTGGCCCTTCCTATAATTCTGCAGCTATGGCCAAGAAAAAACGGAAACCCATACGACGCA
>JAGLQP010000280.1 GCA_023136785.1 Spirochaetales bacterium | reverse complement strand
TTTCAGTACTTTTGCTGCAAAGCACCGGCAGCGTTGCAGCCAACCTGGGTCATCGATGCCCGCTGACGCGATTTCTATCTCGTTCACCGGGCAGCCTCTTTAACTTTCGGGTATTCAATCCGGGAATGATAATACCCGGCCAGAACTTGCACGAAGCTCTTCTTTATCGTCTCCAAATCCCGAAAGGTAAGTTGGCTGTCCCCAAGCTCTTGAGATGCAAACTTCTCCATGATGATGTCCCAAACGAACTTCTCCAGCTTGGCGATTGTGGGTTTTTTCAGTGTACGGGTGACCGCTTCGACAGTATCGGCCAGCATGACCACGGCCGCTTCTTTGCTGCTGGGACGATAACCCTGATAGGAGTAGTCATCGGAGGTCACATTTGTTTTTTCGCCCGTTTCCAGTGCTCTCTGATAGAAATATTTGATAACCCCGCGGCCGTGATGCTGCGATATAATTTCCTGGACCTCCTGTGGCAAAGACAACTCTCGCGCTTTTTCGATTCCCATTTTCAGATGGGATTTAATTACCGCAGCGGAGAGACTCGGCTTCAGCTCGTCGTGCTTGTTGTAGGAAGTTTGGTTTTCGATAAAATACTCGGCCTGTTCGATCTTTCATATATCATGATAGTAGGCGCCGACCCGAGCCAGGAGAGCATTGGCTCCGATAGCACTGCAGGCCGATTCTGCCAGATTCGCCACACTGATCGAGTGATTGTACGTTCCCGGCGCCAGCGACAGCATTCGCTTCAAGATCGGAGCGTTCAGGTCCGAAAGCTCGATCAGGCGGAATCGGCTGGCCGTGTTCAAACCATGTTCCAGGATCGGCAGAAATCCCAGGCTGATCATGCTCGAGACGAAGCCGTTCAGGATGCTCCATCCCAGGACCGGCAGCAGCCAACTTCTGCCGATGCTCTGCAGCAGGGCGAAGAAAACCAGTAGAACGATATTCAATGCGGACAGGTAGGCGCCGGCTCGGACAAGGTCGATTCTGCGTTCGGCCCGTTGAACGACGGCGGTTCCGGCCACACCGGTCAGCAGCACAAAGAGGAATGAATAGGGGTCCATATCCGCAACCGGCAGAACCAGGAGAGCCAGGATCAGCGACAGGGCGATCCCCGCCCGGGTGGAAACGATCAGGGTAACCAGGATCGATATGGCGGCGGTGGGCAGGATTACCGAAAAAGGTATTCCCTCGGCGGGAGTGAAAAAACGGGCCAGCAGGGCGGTTGCCAGTAGAAAGATCAGCACGGTGGCCGCTATTAACAGCACCTGGCTGTGTTTCAGAGATCTACCGACAACCCGTTCTTGGAACAGGAACAGGGCAAAGAAGAACAGGATCAGCAGGAACAATACATTCCCGGCGATGCTGTTCAGATTAACGGTCACCGAATACTCGCCGAGTGCCCTGATCCGGGCCGCGGTTTCAGTATCGATAATATCGCCCCGCCTGAGAATCACCTGATCTTGCACCAATTTGGCCTGAACCGGGTCAACCTCCTCCATGGCCTTCTGTCTGCTCTTTTCCGTCTCTTTGGTGTCGAAAAAACCGTTTTCAATGGCAAAAGCCCGGACCAGGTCTTTCGTAGGCGGCAGGAGCCGCACCGGGATTTCAGGAAAACGTTCTTCGATCCAGCTTTCCAAATTATTCTTGGTCAGGACATCCTCGAGGGAATATTCCTCCTTGACGAGCCTTCCCCCCATCCAGCGCCAGACCTCGATGGCGCCGGGGGACAGAAGCTCCGTATCCTGCTCGGGCAACTTGATCAGGCCTGTTTCAAAGATCTGCCCCAGGATGGTCCCTGCCTGCTCGAATACCGTGGAGGGTACGTTGGTGTCGAGCAGGTGGGCTAGTTGCTCTTTAGACAATACCCCCGGGAACTCCACCTGGAGCTTCAAAAAGACGGTGTCCAGGGAGCTCTCCTCCCGTCTCAGGGCGAGCAGGCGTTCCCGAAACTCGGAGTAACTTTGCAGCCGTTCCTCACCGATTCGTTCGTTCACTCGGAAAATCGGCAGCACCAGCTTGCCCGCCGCTTCTCTCTTCAGGCGCGTCGCCTCTTGATCGAGATAGAGAATGTCCCGTTCCACAACGTGGTCCCGTTCCGCTACGCTGCCGATCTCGTAATCTGAAGGCCGCAGCAGGGGAAAAACACTGCCGAATTGGGTCGTTGCCAGTACGATCGCTACGGCGGCGATGAAGGTTATACCGAGAATGACCCCGGTCAATCGATCCGTGGCCAACCGCAGCTTGAGAGCAGAAATCGGCGATGGAGAGGTATCGTTGCTAGTCTTCTTGGTTTGCTTCATACGCGCGCACTATCTTGCGGACCAGGGGATTTCGAACCACATCCTCTTCCTCTAGAAACACGAATTCGATCTCTCGGATGGGCTTGAGTATGGATATCACGTCGAGAAGGCCGGAAAGCTTGCGTTTCGGTAGATCGATCTGGGTGATATCGCCGGTGACCACGGCCTGAGTGCCCTCCCCCAACCGGGTCAGGAACATCTTCATCTGCTCCTTCGACGTGTTCTGCGCCTCGTCCAGGATGACGAAGCACTCCGATAATGTTCGTCCCCGCATGTAGGCAAGAGGAGCTATTTCGATGATACGGTTTTCCTCGAGCCGGCGCAGCGCTTCGGGTGGGATAAATGCCTCCATGGCGTCGTAGAGGGGGCGCAGGTACGGGCTGATCTTTTGTTCCAGGTCACCCGGAAGAAAGCCCAGATTCTCTCCCGCTTCGACCACCGGCCGCGTGAGAATGAGTTTTCGCCTGCTGCGGGAGAGCACACTTTTCAAGGCTTGGGCTACCGCCAAATAGGTCTTGCCCGTTCCTGCCGGGCCGATCGAGAAAACCAGGTCTGTTGTCTCGATGGCCTTCAGATACAGAGCCTGCCGATAACTGCGGGCAAACACCTTTTTCAATCCCCCCGGGATGATCACGCAGGTGTCTTTTAGCAGCTCGGCGCCTTCACCTTTGTCGGTGTTCAGCGTTCTGTACACGGCCCGAATCAAATCAGGCCCCGGTATCTGGCCGAGGGTTATATGGTCCTCGAGCTCACCGAGGATTCGCTCGAAGAGGATTCGCTTATCCTTATCGTTCGAGTCTAGATATACCTGATTTCCTTGGAAGTAGAGGCGGACGCCCAGGAGGTCTTCGAAAACGGACAGGTTACCGTCGTTGGCCCCGAACAATTCCTGGATCCTCTCCGGGTTCTTGAGGACCACCGCCAGGTGTTTACCCATAGTATTCCTATACGCTTGAATGTACCTCCGGCATCCTGCAGGAGTCAACCCCGCAAATAGACCGTTCCCTCCTCCCCTCGGATCGTGCTTCGAACTTCGGGAATCGGAAGCCACTGCAGGATGATTGAAAAGATGTTTCCCCACTCGTATCGGGGATTGGGTAGGGCTTCTTCATTCAGGAGCGGTTTGCCTGTGTAGCTGAGGGTCAGGTTCCAGTCATGCAGGTAATGCACAGCTTCTACGGTGATGCTGCGCAGGTTGAAAGCGGATTCCTCCCGAGCAGTCCGGTCGAAGAAGTTGAAGGATTTCAACAGGTCAGTGATAGGATTCACA
>JAGLQP010000028.1 GCA_023136785.1 Spirochaetales bacterium | reverse complement strand
AGGTCTCTGATCAGCTCAATGACATCTTCAGATACGTTGACCTCGTATCCCAACAGAGAGTAGCTCTCTAAGAAGCTCTGCCGAATTTCTGCCGATTTGGAGATGATAACTAGATTTTGGTCCACTAGGATCCCTGTACCTACTCTCTCCGATTATCGACAAGTTCGACTGTCTCCGTCGGGTCCACTGTGAGAATTGTAGCGAAAAATACGCTTTATTTCGAGCGACCGACGGTGCATCGCGGGGAACGCTGTTTGGGCAACTACTTCAGCATTTGCTTGACACGTGGAAAGCGCAGGAACCGGGGAGGTCGGAGATCACAATATCGTCGGGGCCTGGGTCAACTCGGTGTATAACGACGAGGGGCGCTCGGCCCGTGTAGTGTACTCCCTCAACGCCGACGATACCTACACCTACCTGGCCTTCGATCGTGCCGACGGGTCGACCCTTGAAGTTCAGTCCGGGGTACGCAAGATCAACCCGAAAGGCGCCCGCTACTCGATCTACTACCGTCCATAGAAACCCTGCGACTCCGGACCGAGACAGAGCTTCACGGATCCGATGGAGGGAATTGCGGTAGATCGCAATCCAACCCTCAGGACAGCAGCAGGGCCAGGTCCTCCCGGGACAGATCACCGATCAGCCGGCTGTCCTGGCTGATGATCGCTTCGGCCAGATCCCGCTTGGACTTCTGCAGCTCCAGCACCTTCTCCTCCACGGTGTCCTTGGCGATCAACCGGTAGGCGAAAACCTTCTTGTCCTGGCCGATGCGGTGGGTCCTGTCGATGGCCTGGGCTTCGGAGGCCGGATTCCACCAGGGATCGAGGAGGAACACGTACTCCGCCGCAGTCAGGTTCAGCCCCAGGCCGCCAGCCTTCAGACTGATGAGGAACAGCCGGCACTCCGGATCCTGCTGAAACCGCTTCACCCGTCGGGCCCGGTCCCGGGTCTTTCCATCCAGGTACTCGTATGTAAATCCCAGCTGGTCCAGCCTGGAGCGGAGGATCTGAAGCAGGCTGGTAAACTGGGAAAACACCAGGGCTTTGCGCTCCTCGGCCACGATGTCCTCCAAGTGCTGGAGCAGCAGATCGAGCTTTGCACTGGAGCGGGACGAGTTTCTTTTGTCCAGGAGCCCGGGATGGCAGGCCGCCTGGCGCAGACGCAGCAGGGCTTCCAGAACCTGTATCTTGGCTTTTCCCAGGCCATCGGATTCGATGCGTTGCTGCAGGGTGGTCTGATAGTAGCGTTTCAGCTCATCGTAGCGGTGCCGATCCACAGATTCCAGTTGACAGAACAGGGTCTGCTCCACCTTGTCCGGCAGCTCCGGGGCTACCTGCTCCTTGGTGCGACGCAGGATGAAGGGTCTAAGGAAACGGGCCAACAGAGTTAGAGTGTCCTCATCCAGGGTCTCTCCGCTCTTGATGTGCCTCTTGAAGAAGGATACTCCTCCCAGCATGCCCGGATTGAGGAACTCGAACAGGCTCCATAGCTCCCCCAGGTGATTTTCGATCGGCGTGCCGCTCAGGGCCAGTCGCCGCCGGCCCTGCAGCAGTCGGGCCGCTTTGGCGGTCACACTGCCGGCGTTCTTGATGACCTGGGCTTCGTCGAGGACGATGTAGTCAAACAGATAACCTTTGAGCAGGGCGATGTCGCTTCTCATTGTGCCGTAGGTGGTCAGGATTACATCGAATCGATCGAAGTTTTCCGTGTCTTTCCCGCGGCCGGGGCCGGTGTAATCTCGAACCTGCAGCTCGGGGGTGAAGCGGGTCGCCTCTTCCTTCCAGTTGAACACCAGGGATTTGGGTACAACCACGAGAGAGGGGGCACGCCGTTCTTTTATTTTTTTCTTTCCGGCGGGTCGGCTCAGCGAACCGTTTCGCCGCCTTTCAAGCAGAGCAAGAACCTGTACGGTTTTGCCCAGCCCCATGTCGTCGGCCAGACAGCCGCCGAAGGCGAGCTCATCGAGAAAATCGAACCACCCCAGCCCCTCCCGCTGGTAGCCCCGCAACGAGCCGACGAAGCCCGGCGGAGCGGCCACGGGTTTAATGCCCCTGTAACTTTTGAGCTTGTTCCTCAAGTTTTCAAACAGCTCGTCACAGCTCGCCTGGGGTTGGGCCTGCAGAAACAGGTCGATCATCAGAGCCTGAGAGCTGCGAAAGCGCAGGTGATCCTCCTGTACCTCCCCCAGCTTGAGGAGAAATCCCTGCTGCTTCAGCCAGTCTTCGGGAAGCACGCCGAAGCTGCCGTCTCCCAGGCGGACCGTGTTGCCCCCCTTTCGAAGGGCTTTGAGCAGCTCCGGCAGGCTTAGCTCCGTATCCCCAAAACGGACAGCTCCTCGAATCTCGAACCAGTCTATTCCTGAGACAACCTGAAAGTTGAAGCCCGCGGTTCTGCGCAGCAGCTTCCCCTCCGCCTCCACCTGCCAGCCGTCCTTCAACAGCTGATCCACCACACCGGGAAGCCGGCGGACGGCCAGCTTCAACACTTGGGAGCCGCTGCGATACTCATACACGTGACGGAATCCCAACTCCAGCAGCCGCTCCAGCGCCTTTTGCTCCTCCTGCCTGTTGCGCAGGACCACAAGATTTTCCTCTTCAACGAAGGTTCCCGAATTATCCGCCGGCCCGGTCACTATCTGATCCTGGTATTCGAAAGAAAGCTCGCCGATCAGACCGCCCCCGGTGTGAGAGTGGCGTTCCCGGTCCGCCTTGCTCACGGTGATCCTGGGTTGAGGCTTGTCCTCGATAGTACGTATTTCCAGGGAGTCGTCGATCTCCAGAGGGCAGAGATCGGCAAAGGACAGCAGTTCCTCGATAAATCCTGGAAGCTCCTCCCTGGCCACGGTCAGGTGTTTTCTGCGGCGAAGCACGCTGATCCAGGCGAAGATACCGGTCTGGGTGTAGCGAACCAAACGTCCTCCTGCGAACATCAAACCGCCCATCAGCAGAAGGTCCGGTTCCGAGAGGGGCATCTCCTCACCTTTCCTCCGCAAGACCCCTTCCAGCCGGACCCCCCGGCCTGCTGGATTCTCAGTAAGTCTGAGTCGAAGCTCCCAGGGTGTCCCGTCATCCCAGACAATCGGCGAAGGATCTAGACCTGCGCGGGGACGGGTCTTGATGAAAAGCCGCCCGGTTGCCGCCATCTTGGGCAGCAGCAGCCGGACCAGATCCACGTCCAACAGGTAGCTGGGACAGAGCAGCTGCGTTTCCTGACCAAACAGGCGGTAGCGGAAGGATTCCTGGTCGAATACGTCCTGGTAGGATCCCCCCCTCAGCACGCCCAGGATCTCCCGATCCTGGGGATCGGGGAGCTGCCACAGATCGTCCAGGCGGACCCCGGTGTCCGGAAACGGGTGAGCTTCCCCCGGTTCGCCCTTGAGCCGGAATTGCAGATGCACGATCGCCCGGCCGCCGGAAAGGGTCCGGGGAATGTCGAACACGTAGAGGATATCCCGATCGGCGGGCCAGGATGCCCGGCGGGACCGTGACTCCGTCTCCCGGTTCTTCCGGATTCGGTTGAGTTCCAGCAGCCACTCCGGGACGGGAACGCGGGATTGATTTCCGCTGCCGCTGAGACCGTGCATCTGATCCGCATCGGGTAGATTCGGAAGACCCTCGACAACATCGCCTTGCACATCCACCATCTCTGGCAGGCGCGCCGCTTCCCACCTGACAAAAAAACCGCTCTTATCCAGTTTGAGGAGCACGGCCCACAGATGTTTGCAGGGCTCTTCCCTGTCGAAGAAATAGGGGCAGGAGCAGGAGTAGGTGGCTTCGATACTTCCGAATCCGAGCTGCACGGTGTAGCGGCGGCTACCCTGGACGAAAGCCAGTACACGACCGGGGTCTCCCGGATCGACCTCGGTCAGCCTCACCTTGCCTCTGTTATAGTAGTCCAGGCCACGCTGTCGGATCACCCTGCTGAAATCGGTGGAGAGACTCTGTAACATCGGATGACTCATGACCTAGAGCGAATATATCCGTCCGGGGAGGATTGGGCAAGCGGACCCTGTGTTCGGCCACCTCTTGGCCCCCGGAATCTGTATCCTCAAATCAGAAGCAGGTACACAGCGCCCACACCCAGGAGCACACCGATCAGGTGGCGCGGGGTGATCGTCTCCCCGATAACCATACCGTACCCGGTGATGATCAGGATGACCACCACTGCCATGACTGGGTAGATTTTGCTGATCGGAAACCGCCTGAGCAGGTAGAGATAGACAAAGAAGGAGATTCCGTAGAGGGAACAGCTCAGCAGCAGGTACAGGATCCACTCACTGCTCCAGCTGCTGAAGGTCGAGGTTTTCTTGAGACCGATCTGTGCCAGGGCGGACAGAGCTGCGCCGAGGGGAACCAGGAGATATTTAATCATGGCCGCACCTCTTCCAGGCTGTCTTTTGCAATACCTTGCAAGCCGCTTTGTTCTGCATCGGTCTACCCTCCTATAGATGAACCAGCAGATGCACCCGCCGGTGATTGTAGGTCAGAGGATCCGTCAGGATTTCCGCCTTCAGATTCAGCTCGCCGATCAGTCCCTCCAGCGTTTGCACGGGCAGGCAGAGCAGCCCCTGTTCGGCTCGTATGCGAGAGTACCGGGAGAAGCGGGTCTGAGCGAGAAAACTGATGCACTCGATCAGGAATCCTTCCTGCCGGCAAGATTTTACCAGTTCGATCGTATCGAGCAGGGGGAGGCTCTTTGTCGGAATATCGGCGATCAACAGCGAAGCCCCCGGGACGGAGATGGCGGCCACGCTGCGAATCAGGTCCGCCACATCCCTCACGGAGCGGAAATATTGCACCACGCTCACGACCAGGGTCATCGTAAACCCTCTGTGCTTCAGAAAGGAGAGGTCCGTGTAGCGGTCATGAGCCAGGGTGTGGAAGAAGACGTTGCTGCAGCCACGGAACTTGCCGCGGCACTCCGAGATCATCTGCGGGGAGGTATCCACCCCGTGAATCTCCTTGACCAACCCATGGAGACTCTCTACGAGATACCCGGGTCCGCAGCCAAAGTCGAGCACCACCTCCATTTGCCGGAGGTTCAGCAGGTCCCGGGAGGTCTCGAAAAAGTAGCGGGTCATACGTTCCATCATGGAATGAAAGATTCGATCCGTGTCCCAGTAGTCGATCCAGTTCATAGATCCTCCGATTCAATATAAGAACGAAGCTCCTGCGAAAGCAGTGCTTCGGTCTCCACGGCGCGGCCTGAGGAGAAGTAGAATTGACTCTGCCGGGGATTCTCCTTCCACACGGCCCGATCCCTCGGGTCGGCCGGACCGGGGTGGAAGAGAACTTCCACTTCTCCATCCAGAGCGGATGGACGGCGGGCAATCTTCCTCAGCCCCCTGCACACCACGCGGGCGGACATTCTGCCTGAGAACAGCACGCCGAGAAAGCGCTCGGGTGAACCGATACTCCGACAGCGGAGCTGTCGCCGGCACAGCTTCGATAGAATCCGGAGTACGACAGCTTTTAGAAGGTTTGCGGAAATCAGCCCGCCCAGACCCCGAAGCCCGGCTGTGCGAGTGAACAGCGGTTCATCCACGATCCGGATCTCGCGTACCCTCCAGGCTGAAGAGCGTTCCATCACGACTGCGAACACAAAGGGCAGGAGATGAACGTAGCGATGGCTGTCGACGCGGATGTGAAGGGGCTTCAGGGCTCCCCGCACCCGCTCGATCTGGGCGTTCAGCTCGGTCCGAACCTGACGGCGGAGCCTGGCTCTACACCAAGGCACGAACAGATACAGCAATAGGAGACGGAGGAAGCTCTGCTTGAACCATCCCCGTTTGTCGACCAGCAGAGACAGCTCCTGCTTTGGACCGAGGCAGCGGCCCTCCACCAGATTCAAATGGACCGACCAGGCCAGCTCCGGAAACTCCTGCAACCTCTCCACGGCGTACTGGAAAGCCTCTCCGTTGGCGACGATGCTGGTGCGCCGGACACAGCCCTCTCGGTGCGTCTCGATGATCCCGTCGGTGATGCTGCGGCAAATCCCCAGATCATCGGCGTGGACGACGACTCTCATTTCTTGCTTCCCTCCACACTGTACTCGCGGATGATGTAGTGGGGCCGCTTCTTCGACTCCACCACCAGCTTGCCGAGGTACTCGCCGATGATCCCGAGGATGATGAGCTGCACGCCTCCCACGAGCACGACCGCAACGATGGTGGAAGCCCATCCCGGCACCGTATTGCTGGTAAACAGGTACTCAATCACCGCCTTCAGCCCGACGATGAAACCGGTCAGGGCCATGGTAAAACCCAAAACGGTGGCTAAACGCAGCGGCATAATGCTAAAGGAAACCAGGCCGCAGAGAGCGAAGGATAGCATCCGGCCGAGGGAGTACTTGGAGCGCCCGGCGTTTCTGGGAAGCGGTTTGAAGTGCAGACCGGTTTGACGAAAGCCGGTCCAGGGAACGATACCCCGATAGAAGGGGGAGCTCTCGTTCATATTCTTCAACACGTCGACCACGGATCTATCCAGGAGTCTAAAATCCGCCGTACCTTCCTGGACTCTCACCTCGGCGATCAGATTGATCAAGCCGTAGAACAAACGGGCCGTCGTACGTTTGAAGAAGGGTACGGCGCGGCCGTCGTCACGGATCGTGTACACCACCTCGAACCCCTCCCGCCATTTTTCCAGCATCATGGGTATCACCGCCGGAGGGTGCTGGAGGTCCCCGTCCATAGTGATCACGCAGTCCCCCGAAGCTTGGTCCAAACCCGCCTTCAGGGCATTCTGATGGCCGAAGTTGCGGGAAAGGGAGAGGTAGTGAAGATGAGGCTTGGACCTGCGGAGCGCTTTGATTTTCTCCAGGGTTCCGTCGCTGCTGCCGTCGTCCACAAAGAGGATCTCGTAGCTGAGGTCGGCCAGAACCTGCTCCAGCTTTTCCATTAGCAGGGAAATATTCCCCTCCTCGTTGTAGACGGGAATGACAATCGATACGGTCACTGCTTTTTGTTCCTTCGGGCTCATCGTGAACCTACCTTCCCGTGTTATACACGGCCTGCTCCTTCACCCGTCCCAGATAATCGAGAACAACAGCATTCATCCCTGGTTGGTTTGGGGAATGTTCCTGACCGGAGATTCGGATCGAAGCCCGGCCGTCATGCTTGCTTCCCGATGAATAGACAGCCAGCTGCAGATCCGGGTACAGAGACTGCAGAACAGTAGATCCGGAACTCCGGAGTGCCACGGGCCAATCGTTGTCGATGATTTCCAGGACAACCTTGCCATCCTGAATCACAGCCAGGTAGGAACCGCCTCGATGCAGAGTGTGGATGTTCGAGCCTCTCATCATCATGTATTTCTTGCAGAGATAGGAAAGCTTACCGGCTGCATCGCCTCTTCCCGCCAGGACGATCGTGTCCCGGGAATGGCTCTTCAGGAAGGTCTGGAACAAATCTGACTCGGAATACCTGGGGGCATTCACCTCTTCCGCCGGATCACTGTAGTAAGGGATGATAGTGGGTTTGTCGGTGTAGGTTATGGAGCGGATGCTTCCGGCGATGGATTCGTTGCTCCGGGTATCGGATCCCTTCTTGAGAAGAATGAAGCCCTCCTCGAACCGCACCACGCCGTAGTCCCGGCTTTGCAACCGGGACAGGATGTAGCTCCGTGCCCGGAGGTGATCTGGATCCTGCGCCTGGTACCAATGCTCGTGGGTATCGATGGCAGGCTCGGGCAGATCCAGGTCGATCAGGATATAGTCCGTGTCCGGGTGAGGCGCCTGGAGCAGGTGTATCCGGGTTCGGGCCGCCAGGTGCGGTGCAAGACGCCTCGTGGTGGTCAGGGAAGCCTCCTTTGGAATCTGCTCGAAAAAGGAGTAGACCGTTCGCTGCCGGTCAGTCGGCTGCATAAAGCCGGGAAAACGTTTGGAGAAAATCAGGCCGAACTGGTAGTTCATCAGGGCTCCGGCAATCAGAAGGGGCAGGACCAGCGCAGAGATCCTGATGCCGGGGCGTCTGGCCCGTATCCTCTGGATTCCGAGGATGGTCAGGAAGAACACGTACGGGATGATGTGGGCCGAGTAGGGACAGCAGATCGAGTAGTTGAAAAACATATTGGACAGCAGCATGATCGCCAGGCCCGGCAGGAGCAGGACAATTCTCTTACCGGCGAACAGGGGAAGGAATATGACGGGAATTAGGATTTGCAGCAGGTACTCGATCTTCTCCGTATTGAAGAACACGTGCTGGAACACAAACCGGGGATTGGTGAACAGGGTAAAGAGCACACCTGTGAAGTTCTGGTGCTCCGGTACCACCAAGGCCGAATAGTTCTGCAGGTCGGCGTAGCCGTCGAGGGCGGACATCATCGTCAACACAAATAGAAAGTAGCCAACACAAACGGCCAGGACGGCGAGTCCCAGTTTGCGACGGCGCCGGTCTAGAAGAAGATACAGTCCCACCCCGGATAGAGAAATCGCCGTGTCTTCCCTGGTTATCAATGCCAGGGCAAAGAAGACCCAGAACAGGCGAAACTTTTCAGTTTCCAGCGCATACAGTAAAAAACAGGCGAAGGGAATGAGAAGGGCCAGGCCGTGGAAGTCGAAGTTGTTTATTCCGTGCAGGGCCGGGTACAGCAGGTAGACCACGGCGATGATCAGGGCGGTCCAGGGATTCCCGAGTCTTCTCCTGGCGATCAGATAAAGGGGAATGGCTCCGACAGCCAGCAGGATCGTCTGAAGGACGAGTAGGGTGGTGGCATCCTGGTGCAGAGCGTAGATCGGCGCCAGCAGGTAGTAGAGGGGCTGAAAATGGTTGCCCAGATGATCGAGGGTGACCCAGAGGGTGATCCGCGGATTCCCCGTGTGAAGCAGTGTGTAGAAGGCCTGATGCTGCCAGCCCAGATCAAAGGCATAGGAATGGAATGACCGGTGTCGGCCCAGGGTGTATGCGGTGAAGAAAACCGCGTAGGCCAGGGCGAACAGGACAAGCAGCAGGAGACTGAGACGGTTTGCTTCGACAATGCCCTTGAAAAGTGGGCCGCGGCCTGGAGGGATTTTCCTGTTGAACTGGTATGCGATCAGAAACGTCACTGCGATGAATCCGATGGCGAGGAAGAAGAGATGAAATGTATAAAATACCTCGATCGCCTGCACGGACAGAAAGGGCCAGAAACCAAGGAGCGCGCCTGTTGAAAAAAAGACGGCGCTTTGGTCCAGGGTCAGGCTTCGTCTTCTGTGATTGCGTGATAAGGCAAAGGCGAGCAGGTTCCACGCAGTGAAAAACAGGAGGGCACCTGCAGCTATGAGGAGAATAAGCCGGGTCCGCTCCGCCACGGCCAGGTTATTGAAGAAGATGTAGGAGTGAAGGGTTGTCTTCGTAACCGTGAAAGTCCAGGTAAAAAAACCCGCGGAAGCTCCTGCGACGAGCACGATGAGTGAAGGCAGCAGTCCTGGTGTGGAAATAGTCTTCGTCCACCGTTGGGAAATTGGGGGTGCGGAAGCCTCCGGGTTTTCGCTCATAACGTGCTGCCGAGGACTGCGGTTTATCAATAGACGTAATGATGCACACCAGGTATCTGGTGAACATGCTACTCGGAACAGTACATCAAGTCAAGAATGAAAATACTGCGTCCACAGTGTGCCCCAGGGGCTCGTTTTTTTCCAATCCTCAAATATGCCTTCTCCATGCTTTTTCCACCAGTATTTGTCGTGATACAAGTCCGAAGCAAGGACGAATAGATACACCAGCGGTGTGCGGAAGAAGAGTTTCTGCAAAACCATAAAGGGGCTGAACCAGAGGAGGCGTCCAAAGCGGCTTGCAAGGTTGCTCCCCACATGAAAGTGCAGATTGAGTCCCGAAATATCATCACCAACAAGTTCTATATTTCCGGTGTTACCGTTTCCCAATCCCTGCTCGTCGGCAATTCTGATGTAGTCGATGTCCATGGGATGAAAACCCATGATGCGCGCGGCAACTGCATCGATGGCTACCTGGTCAGAACCTGCAAGGATACAGTCGGTGCGTACCGGGATCAGGGTCCTCGGTCCGGGACCATTTCCTGCGGTTGTACCGTCCATGACGGCAAATATACCGGTGTGTATCTCCTTTTGAATTTTTAACAGATCGACCAGCGTGTTGTGGATCCAGGAATGGGTGTCGTGGCGTTTTGTGCTCAGCAATCCCCCGAATGCATTTTTCATCGCACCGGTTGTGGTCGTATAGATGTGGCATTTCATGGTGGGGAGGTGGATTATGTTCTTTCCTATAAAGAAGTCGGGAATGGGTATACCCTCCGGGAACAGCCTGGACAGCACGGTCATGGTGGATTTTGGATTGTACCTGATCCAGGCAATGTCTTCGGGTTCGAAGTTGTAAAGCACAGGAATGTTGTGCCTTTTGTACACACGGTCCAGGTTATTGTTCTTTTCACCGTATTTGGGACGGGTTACCACGGTTTTGTTCTCTACCGCACAGATGTCCTTGAAGCCATATTTTTTAAGCGCTGCG
>JAGLQP010000279.1 GCA_023136785.1 Spirochaetales bacterium | reverse complement strand
TTGACAGGGGGCACCCATCCATTTACAGTGAACCCTAGACCATGTATAAATATCTCATCGAAGGAAGTCACCCGCTCAAAGGCAAGATCCGGCCCAGCGGCAACAAGAATGCTGCCTTGCCCTGTCTGGCCGCCACTCTCCTGAGCGATGAAGAAGTAGTTCTCAAGAATGTCCCCGACATCGAAGATGTAGAGGTCATGATCGGGATCCTGAAGACCCTCGGATCATCTGTACAGAGAGTTGGAAAGTACACCTATAGTCTCAAGACCCAGAATATCAAAAAGTGCGACATTCCCCTTGAGATGGCCAAACAGATACGCGCCTCCATCCTCTTTGCCGGACCTCTGCTGTCCCGCTGCGGGAAGGTCACCCTTCCTCCTCCCGGAGGGGATGTTATTGGCAGGCGACGGCTGGATACCCATTTCCTCGCTTTCAAGGAGCTGGGAGCTCGGATCGAAGTAGACGGGGTGTTCAGCCTTAAGGCCAACAAGCTGGTAGGAGCAGATCTGTTCCTGGACGAGGCTTCCGTCACTGCCACGGAAAATGCCATCATGGCGGCTGTGCTGGCCGAGGGTACGACTGTTATTCAGAATGCGGCTTCGGAACCCCACGTCCAGGATCTCTGCCACATGCTCAATGGCATGGGTGCCCGCATAAGCGGTATCGGCTCCAACATCCTCCGTATCGAAGGGGCAAAGCGTTTAAGGGGCACAGAGTTCAAAATCTCGACGGATTTTATCGAGGTGGGATCGTTGATCGGCCTGGCCGCGGTCACCCGGAGCGAGCTGGAGATCGAAGATGCGGCACCCCAATTCCTGCGAATGACCAAGATCGCCTTTAGCAGGCTGGGAATTCACTGGGAGACCGAAGGCGATACGATCCGGGTCCCAGCAGGACAGGAATTGAAAGTCATTCCCGACATCGGCGGAATGATCCCCAAGATCGATGACGCCCCCTGGCCCGGTTTTCCACCGGACCTCGTCTCCATAGCCCTGGTCGCGGCGACTCAAGTGGAGGGAACGATCCTTGTCTACGAAAAGATGTTTGAGTCCCGGATGTTCTTCGTGGATAAGCTGATAGGAATGGGAGCCCGGATTATCCTCTGCGATCCCCACCGGGCGGTTGTCAGCGGACCCAGCCGCTTAAAGGGTGCCGAGCTTGTGTCCCCGGATGTCCGCGCCGGCATGGCCATGGTCATTGCGGCGCTCTGTGCCGAAGGCAAGAGTACTATTGGCAATGTGTACCAGATAGAGCGGGGCTATGAGAATCTCTCCCAACGGCTGAAGAATCTGGGCGCTCATATAGAGCGGATCTCCGACGGATAGGCTAAATCCACAGTCTCTGTCTAGAGGCCCCGCTGCGAACGAATCTCCGCATACGCTTCGTTGATAAGCTTGAACTTCTCTTCAGCGACCTTCGTGAACTCGTCGCCCAGATTGGCCACGGTATCGGGATGATACTGGGCGGCCAGCTTCCGGAAAGTGCTGCGGATCTCCTCATTACTGTCATCGGGGCTGACACCCAGGATCCGGTAGGCTCGACCGTTCTCGTACTTGAACTCCGCCGCGATACTCTGATACGTTGCGGCGTCGATGTAAAGGTTTTCCGCGATGCGCCGAATCACCCGCTCTTCCGCTTCGGAAATCCCCTGTCGATCAGCGTCTGCGATCTTGAACAGCAGGCGCAGCAGCAGTAGCCTTCCCGCTTGGCTGGATGTCACCCGGTAGTAGCTGGCCAGGGCATCTATATCCAATCGATCCCGTTTGAGGAAGGTCTCGTCAATAATTCCTTGGATAATCCTGTGATCGTCCTCGGGGTAGGGAAAGCTTTGCCTGAAAAAAGCCTTGAAAGCGTCGATCTGGGAAACCCGAACGTGCCGGTCCGCGTTTGCCACGGCAATGGAGAGTCCAATCAAGGAGGTCAGGAAATCCACCTGGGCTGCAGAGACGGAATCCTGAAAAACTCTCGACCCTCCGCCGATTCGCCCGGTTGCCGCTCGTTCTTCGGTAGCCCTATCGTAGAGGTGACCGATGAGCCCTCCCAAGATCGTTCCCATGGGACCGGCCAAAGATCCGATCAGGGCTCCGATCAACTTTCCTTTGAAAGCCATGAGCCTATTCCGTTCTCTGACCGGCTAGAACAATCATGGTTACCAGCAGCAAGAGTCCCTGAAGAACAAGAAAAACAACCAAAGAAAGGGAAAAGCCCAACCGCAGCAGCACAAAGGATAGAATGATTCGCTGTGCAGTAAGGTAGAGTGAGGTTAGGGATACCGCCACCAGCGGAAACAGAGGCATGAACACGAACAGGATCCAGTGTGCGCGACCAGAGAGGCGAGCCTGGAAACGCCAGCCGATCGCCACGGAGAGGAGACAGAGCACAAGAAAACTGAAGGGCAGGAGTATTCTCCTGAGGATTTCCTCAGATATAAAAGATTCCAGGTATCCGAACCTTTCGATTTGGCTGCGCACCTGCCAGAGAGAGAAGAACCCAATGCTCGCGGCTGTGGCCGAAGCTACTTTGCCCGCTTTCAGGCTGGGAAGCTGTTCCAGGGCGGGAGTCAGGGTCAGCATATTGGGCAGACTCTCCGCACGGAGCCGTATCGATCCGGAGAGATAACGAGGCAGGGATTCCCCGCCGGCAGAGCTCCTGTCGACCCCGTGCAGGTTGATGCTTCCGTCCCGCAGCCTCCCATATTCAACGGAGTAGTGATAGAGCAACCCTTGCGGGTTGAAACGCATCACCTCGATATCCTTGCAGAATGTACCCGCCTCCATCCCTGCCAGCTTTCCCAGATACACGATCTCCCGTTCGCCTTCCTCTCTGTGATTAATGAACAACAGCTCCGTCAGACCTGGTAGGGTATCGATCTCTTTTGCCTCGTCGAGGAAGAAAGTTTCTTTGCTCAACCGATCCTGGCTCTTCTGCAGGTAGCTGACTACATCGGCGTCGTTTGGATAGTTTTCCTGAAGCTCACGGAAGATGTGAAAGGCTTTGAAGTACTCCTCGTTGGCGAAGTACTCATACCCTTCCCGTTTGCGCTCAAACAGCTGTTTTTCCTCGGTTTCCAACATGCTCAGGTCCTTGCCGGTAATCATCTCCTGAGCCCGGGCGGCAAGACGCTGGGCGTCCCATCGGTTGGGGTCGATCTGAAAAGCCAACCTGGCGTAGTAATGGGCGGAAAAGTAGTCCTCCTGCTCGTAGAATCCCTCAGCCATCTCGAAAAGCTCATAAGGCTCTTTCCCTTCGGCCAGGTCTTTGATCCGCATCGATTCCAGATCGCTCGCAGCTGCCTGTCCTTCCTCAGGAGCTTGCGCTATGTTTTCCATCTGCATGTCGTTCACCAGCTCCATGATTGCCCTGTTTCCCTTGTCGACGGCCAGGTAGCGTTGATAGTTGAGCAAGGCGGTTTCGCGATCTCCCGCTTCCATCGCCTCTTCCGCCATATTCCGGAATGCCTCGGCCTGAAGAGTTAGGGATGAAAAACGTTCCATGTTTCGCTGAGCCATCGGATGAAGCCCGAGCATGAGTACCGTATACACGACGGTCAACGTGATGAAGGTCGCCAGATGAGAGG
>JAGLQP010000278.1 GCA_023136785.1 Spirochaetales bacterium | reverse complement strand
CCTGTGTTCATCCAGGCGCAGCTGGGGGGCCTGATTTTTGCAGTCTTCGGTTTAGTTAACGACATCCAGTTTGGAGAAGTCCTGCTCCCCGATGTGTCGGTCTGGATCGGTCTTGGAAAAGAACGACGCTTCCGCCTCGGCGCCGGTGTCCTAGGAATGATGTTGCCTGAGCTTTCCACTGAAGAAATGCTCATCATCCCCTACGTGGGGGCAAAGATCTCTCTTCTGTTTTAGCCGCATCTACACCGCAGTAAAGCTGTTTTTCCAAACAGGCCGCCTACCAAGGGCGGCCTGTTCTGTCTTCAGCGCGGCGACACATTGCTCTGCAGTCTGTGTTACAGGATCCCTGATCAGCTGGACCGCCGTGGGCGGAATCTCCACGGGAAACCTGGAAAGCGAGGACGGGCATCGACGGATTCTTCGCCTTCATGGAGGAGATCACCCCGGAACTGGGCATCCCGGTCAACCGCTGGTTCATATCAACAAAATTCTTTGGCTCGACTGCACTGCGATCGACGCGGCCGAGTCATGTTATTTAGAACTTAGTCTTGACTAAGTTTAGTTGTTTCAATATTCTAATCATATGAAAACCGTAACCACGCACGAGGCCAAGACCCATCTATCCTCCCTACTGAAACAGGTGGAACAGGGAGAGGAAGTGGAAGTGAGACGGGGCGATCATCCGGTGGCGAAACTCGTTCCAATTGAGGGGACTGGCAAGAAAACTCGTCCAAAAGTGGGAACCATCACCTCACCCCGCATTGATTATTCCGAAGACGCATTCGCTCCTCTTAGCGATGAAGAAATCTCACGCTGGGGCTTGGCGTGAACATACTCCTGGACACCTGCACCCTGATCTGGCTGACCCAGGAACCTGAACGACTTTCAGACAAGAGCAAATCACTTATTGAGAACCCGGATAACGAACTCTTGGTCAGCCACGTAAGCGTCTGGGAGATGCTTTTAAAGATGCAGGCCGGGAAATTCTCCTTCCCGGTTCCGCTGCGTAAATGGCTCAGTGATCAGCAAAACACTTGGCATTTCCGCTACCTGAATATCAGTCTTGAACATCTCTTACGAGTTGAAGAGATCGAACGGCATCACGGCGATCCTTTTGACCGCCTGCTCGTCACTCAGGCGATAGTGGAGAACATCGGCATCGTTACCCCGGATCCCTGGATCGCCAAGTATCCGGTGCAGGTACTTTGGTAATCACTGCTATCGGGCTTTTAACCGAGCTTCAATATCAGAGTACAGTTTCTCCGTGACGGGCGTTGCGACTCCAAGCTCCCGCCCCAACCGCAAAATCGTTCCCCCGAACAGGTCGCCCTCGTTGCGGCCGCCTTTCTCCACGTCCCGCTGGTAGGAGGTCTTGGTCTCGTAGGGAAAGTTCTCCGCTTTCTTGAGGGATGTCTCGATGATCCACTCATCGAAGCTGATCCCTCGTTTCGCTGCAACCGCTGTTATTTCCTCCATGATCTTGCTCACCTGCCCTCGCAGCTTCCCATCTTCCAGCACCGCGCCGAAGGGTTGATCTGCCCAGGCGGTTACCAGACCGAAGGAGGCGATAAACAGGTATTTCTCCCAAATGTCGGGGTAGGCATCTTTCCTATATTGTACAGATATCCCAGCCTGCTCGAAGAACTTTACAACGGAGGCCGGCTCGTATCCGGGGTGGTCCGGATCTTTGCCGGAGATCAGGACTCCGGCCATGCCCTTCTGGGTCACCACCCCAGGTCTGTCGATGCTCGCGCTCACGTAGACACAGGCGGGAAGCACGATTCCAGTCTTCACATGCGTGCGGATCCGCTCACGGATATCGACTCCGTTCAATAGAGGCACGACAACCGTGTGCTCCGCGACGACAGAGGAAAGGCGTCGGCTCACTTCCTCCAGATCATAGCCTTTGACGCAGACCAGGCAGAGATCCGGCGGTCCAGGCTGTTCAATGTTGGCTTTAGCTTCGCTGGGCAGGCAGACCAACCCGCTCTGATCAGATGTATTGAGCAGCAAACCCTTTCCCCGGATCGCTTCGAGGTGAGCGCCCCGGGCTACGAACGTTATCTTCGCTGCTTCCTCGGGGTCTCGCCTCTCCACATCGGTTGAGTAGTGTCGGGCCAGCAGACCCCCGAAGTACCCTCCTACTCCGCCGATACCCACAACGAACACGTTCGACATTCGATCAGCTGCCACAGGTTTGTCCATTGTATCCTTCTCCTTGCGCGGTTCATATTAGAAGGCAGTTCTAATCCGTGTCAATGGAAAAGCTGCGGGTACTACTGCCTATATCCGCGTACCGTATAGGTCCATAGATTCCCGCTGCTATCTATATTTTCAAATCCTGCTTCTTTGAGCAGCCGGAGGGTAGTCTGCTTCAGTGGATAGTCTGGATCAAACAGCCACTCCGTTACCGCGACGATCCCTCCGGGGCGAAGTGTCCTCCGGACCTCGGCCAGAGCCCTCCACTTGTCTGGGATCTCCTGCAGTACTGTAATCATAAAGGCGGCATCAAAACTGCCATTCTGGAAAGGAAGCTGGTAGGCACTGGCCAGCAACGGTTCAACATTGCGGATATCCGTGTTCTCGGATCGAGTGAGTTTATTTTTCAGCTGTTCAAGCATGCCGGGTTGAATGTCCAGTGCGACGACTTTGCCGGTAGCTCCCACCGCCCGTGCTATCTCGAGTGTATAAGCGCCGCTGCCGCAGCCGATCTCCAATACCCGCATGCCCGGTTGTATGCCGCTGCGCCGGATCAGCGCCGCCGGCGGCTGCATGGCTCTACGGATGTTGCTATCGAGGAACCTGCCGATAAACGCAGGCGCGGGAAAGTGAAACACCTTTCGTATCAGCCGGATCAGGATCTGGTAGATAATGAACGCTGCCAGGACGTACAGTACGATCCTCATCAATCAACCTCGGACCGAATACCGCGGATCGACTTGCACTAGAGCCGCGTAGCCCTGCCCGGATCTGTTATAGGAGAGAAAAATCTGCTGTGCTTTCATTACTCGTGCTTCCTATTGTAGGGATATTCGATTGGATAATAGCAGGTTCGCGGAGCTGCGACCACACCACCTGACTGGTCAATCCTTGTCCACAAGCTGGAGAGTTCCGATATCCACTGCTTCGAACGTCCTGTCCATGCCGAGGAACTCACTCGAAGATAACACCTTTAATCGCCTGCGTCTCAAATTGGTTCACGCTGATCACGATCAGTCGTGAGCCCGGAAAAACGCGGCTGACCAGGCGAACTCCAGAACGCTCCTGGGTCGGTCGGAACTCCAGGATGAAGCAACTAAAAGATTGATGAAGTGGAATTTATCACGTCGACGAGCACCACGGTTATCCGACGTGATTCGGCCCAGGCGGGTCCCTGACCAACACACATGAGGTCAGAAAGCAGCTCGCCATAACCGGACGCCACCGTATTGTTTGCCAACCCCGCCTCTCGAGCAAGCTTCGCCTGGCCCAAAGGGGGATCCGCCCGTTAGCAGGTAGGCATGAACCAGATCCTCCCCCAACTCACGACCACAGACATGCTTGAACTCGCTTCATCCGCATGGGGGAAAAGGCCGGGTTCAT
>JAGLQP010000277.1 GCA_023136785.1 Spirochaetales bacterium | reverse complement strand
TCCATACTTGCGCCCAAGACGATCGCTCACCGATCCCCAGACAAAGCCGCTGACAACGCTAACCGTGCCTATGGCCGACCAAAGCGATCCGGCCCGCTCAATGACAAAGCCTGCTTCCGAGGTGAGGTAATCGACAAAAAAGGTGGCATAGATCACGTAGGAGAAGCCGAAAAGCGCATAGATTCCTGCGAGGTGCCAGATCTGTCCGGATTTGTAGAGCAGACTCCAGTTCAAGGCCGGCTTGCGGAGTGCACCGGCCAGAGCCGTTTTCTCTTCAGGCTGATCTCCCTTGCTGCCAACGGGCGCCAGCCCCTTTTGCGCCGGTGTGTTCCGCAACAGTATCAGACCGACTGCAGCAACGAGGAGAGCAAAAGCGGAAAATACAAACCAGGCCTGCCGCCACCCCTCCGGGCCGAACTTCCTCAAAATACCTGGTACCAGCAATCCGGTAATGACCAGTCCGATGCTGGCTCCGCTGACCGCGATCCCCGTAGCCAGCCCTCGTCTTCTCGGTGAAAACCAGACGGCCACGAGGGCCATGACAGGAATGTTGGCTCCTGCGCTTCCCATACCGGTTAGCGTGCGGGCGATCAGGGCAACCGGGTAACTATCGGCAAGCCCGGAGAGCAGCATGGAAGAGCTGACCACCAGCATGAAGAAGGATATGACGACCCGAGCGCCAAAGCGTGCGGCAAGAACACCGCTGATCACGGAAAAGGAGAGATAACCGATCATATTGCCGGTGGCCAGATCCGCCGCCTTCACCGCACTGAATCCCAAACCAAGCCTCATGCTGGGCAGGACCACGGTGTAGCCGAAACGCCCCAATCCCAGAGCTCCGACGGCGATCGCCACGCTCAGGCCGACGATGACCCATCCGTAGTGAAGTTTTCTTGCCGCGCTGCTGTGACTCAAAACAGCTCCCCTGACAATCCTTCGTATTATGATGACAGTCGAAAATCTTGTTTTTATAGCAAGATTTTCGCACTGGTTGAGGACATCGCAATCTTCCTTTCAGCTGCAATCGAAGATTGCGATATGTCTATTGCCGCACTTAATAATAGAAGATTCTAAAAATAACACGGATCTGCCTTCGGCATAGTGGCTCCCGCCGCCAAGCTCCACCTACCGCTATTTCAATCGTTTTTGTTTGGAATCCGCCGAAATAATGAGTATTTTCTAGTCGAGAGCAAGGGGCCGTTGTATACGGACCTTGAACATCCGGTCGCCTCGTTGGAGGGACCGACAATACGCTTTTTGGAGGTATTGGGATGACTGAAAAGACATTCACAATCGATCTGGGCAAAATCATGGACGAAGCCTTTCGGGTTGCCCAGAACTGCTGCGAGACTTTCGGAGAAAAGGTGACCGAAGGTTTCCCTTCAGCTGAGGAGATGCGGGAGCACTTCCGCGAAAAGTTCAAGTGGCACAGCCACGGGGACTTCTACCCCTACTATTCCTACCCGCCGATGAACATCTTCCTGACCAAGGAAAAAAGTCTGGTCTTCGAGATCGCCCTGGCGGGCTTCGAAGAGAAGGACATCGATCTGCAGTTCAGAGGCGACTACCTCTACCTCTCGGTAAAGGCACCCAAAGCAGCCGAGGAGGAGGAAGGCATTCAGTATTTCAAGCGCCGGCTCAAACTGAAAAGCATCGATGAACAGCGCTACTATGTCCCTGAGGATAAATTCGATAGAGGCAAGGTCGATGCTCGCTTTAAAAACGGCCTGCTCCGTGTGGTTATCCCCGCTCGAGAAGCGGAGGAGGAAAAGGAAGGGATCAAGGTGCGGATCGTCAAGGAAGAGGCAAAATCGGGAAAATCTGCAGGCTCTTCCAACGCCGGCACGTCTACGGACAAATCCTCCGGTGCTGGACCTTCGGGGAAGAGTCAACAGGCGAGAAAAACCTAAAAAAAAAGGGGGGGGGAACAACAGTGAAACGATATTCGATCCTACCAGCCGGAGTGTTGGCAGCCTTATGAATTTACGCCTCATCGATCAACATATATGATCTTTCTAACCGCATATCCGGAATAGACAAACTACTTTAGATCATTTTCAACTGGCCGATAGAAATGGGTATCAGTATTTTACTGATTTTTTGTAGGATATTGGCTACTCTTTCTGTCAGGTTTTGTCCTACAGAGATATATTTAAGGGTCTGAATTGACCGAGCAATCATTTTTTAGCATAATTGGATGCAATGAGTTCCGGCAAGGCTAAATTCACCCTTCTGTTGGTTGATGATGAACCCGCTGTTATAGACATACTCGAGGAAATTCTCTCTGAAGAGGGCTATGTAATCCATACGGCTGGGAGCGGAGAGGAGGCCCTTGACAGCATGCGGGGGAGACGGATCGATGCGGCTCTTCTCGACCTGCACCTGCCGGGAATGAACGGTCTCGATCTGTTGAAGGAGGTAAAGAAACTCTATCCGCCTGCCCAGGTGATTATCCTAACGGGAGCAGGTGGTGTAAAGGAAGCTGTAGAGGCCATGAAAAACGGAGCCGTTGACTTTCTGCAAAAGCCCTTCATGCGGGAGGCTCTGCGGGCACGGATTGCGCAGCTCTATCAGATATGGCAGCTAAACGAGGAGAACAGAAATCTCAGAGAAGAGATGGAGTTTACCTTCGGTTTTGACCGCCTTGTAGGCAATTCTCGTGTCATGCTGGATCTGAAATCGATGATAACCAGGATCGGACCGACGGATACCTCGGTGCTCATTCAGGGCGAAACCGGTACGGGAAAGGAGCTGGTTGCCAAGGCAATTCACTTTCACAGCCGGCGTGCAGAAGAGGTTTTCATACCGATTGACTGTGCTTCCATCAGCGAGAGCATCATGGAGAGTGAGGTTTTCGGACACGTAAAGGGGGCGTTTACAGGTGCCGGTGTTTCTTCACCCGGTTTGATTCGATCTGCCGAACAGGGAACAGTTTTTTTTGACGAGATCGGAGATCTTTCTCCTGCAGTCCAGTCGAAGCTGCTTCGTGTTATCCAGGAGCGAGAGGTGAGACCTGTGGGCAGTGTCAAGAGTTATCCCGTGGATGTACGGATAATAGCGGCAACAAACCGGGACCTTGAAGAGGAAGTGGTCCAGGGAAGGTTTCGTGAGGATCTCTTCTATCGATTGAATGTGGTAACTGTCTGGGTGCCTTCTCTGAGGAAGCATCGTGAGGATATCCCTCTTCTAGCCAGATTCTTTGTGAAGTTTCTTGGCACGGAGTTCTCGCCGGTTAAAGACATTTCAAAAGAAGCCCTGATGTTTCTCGAGAATTATGGCTGGCCGGGGAATATCCGCGAGCTGGAGAATGTATTCAGACGCGCCCTGGCACTGGGAAAGGGGAGTGAGATCACACCTGAAGATCTTCCCCGCAACATTACCGGCGCTAAGGCTGCGTCAGGGCAGGACGCAGCGCTCCCGGAGGATGCATTGGCCTCCTTCGAGGTATCCGCCATCCGGAATGCCCTGGTCAAATCTGGGGGTAACCGTGAGAAGGCAGCACAGATCCTGGGTATCGGTGTGGCAACCCTTTACCGGAAGATAAAAAGGTATAAGATAGTCGACTAATCGTAATAACTCGGAATATAAA
>JAGLQP010000276.1 GCA_023136785.1 Spirochaetales bacterium | reverse complement strand
GTTGGGATGCGGATCTGCGGATCACTCCCAATCCCGTTACCCTGCAGAACAGCCTGACTGTATCCGGGGCGATGAGCGGCTTTTCCCTTCCCGTGGAAGGGTACTTCCCCAACTGGATCTACGGATACACTCTCCTCGCTCCGTGGCAGGATGGGACGGAAGTGGAGCGTAGAGCAGACCTGATCCTGGACTGGGGTGTGAACACATCCCCGGTCGGGGCCGAGACGCTGTGGAGTCATGGCTTCCATAGCTACGATCTGAGCGCTCCTGCCAGCACTCTGAATAGTTCGGCGGTTATGGAGCTGGCCCTCCCCATCCTCTGGCAGGACGAAGGGATTACCCTGTTCTCCGTCAAACCGGGCTATCGGCGTAATCTGGAAATTGTCAGCCTCGAGACGGGTCTTGGGGACTACGCTTCGGATTTTTCCCGGTCCTTCCAGAGAATCTACAGTCAGCGGTACCTGTACGGCCAGATTCCCTACGCCGAGCTGTACTCCCTCGAGGCTGAGCAGCGCTTCCTCGATCTGTCCGCCGATCTGGAGGAGGCTACCTACAGTGCAGAAGCATACCTGCAGCTGTCCAGACGATTTTCCTCGCGGATCCGTGATCTTTTTCTGCCTTCCTTCCTCGAGCTGGGCTTGCAGAAACAATTTGTCAAAGACGAAGACCTGACGGATCTGTTCAACACCTACAATCTCAAAGCCCAGAGCACCGCCTTGAATCTGTTCGGCGACTACGGCGCCTACCCCCTCTTTCCCTTCTATAGAACCGACGAGTTCAGCACCGCTCTGTCCCTAAGCCTCGATGTTGACGGTCAGACCGTCACGAATAAGAACGCTCGTCCAGTTTTGGGGATGACCTTGGACCACTACCTTTCCTTTGAAGGCGAGGCTGATAATGCGCTGACCATCGAGAATCGCTTCAACCTCGAATACGACAAGGCGGTCGAAGCAACTCTCCTTGCGAAATACGGGACCAAAGTAACGTGGGGTGATACGGTTAAGTTTCTCTACACCTGGTACCGATATCCAGAGACAGGGGTGAAACTCCCGCTTCTGCCGGCAAAGGTAGGTGAGCAAGGCTACTGGTCTCATCTGGAAAGTTTGGAATTAGAGATGAAGGGACCCACAGAGGAGTCGAGTTTTCACCCCCTCAACGTGATTGTGAGCCACGAGAGCTCGATTGTGCTTCCGGATCATGGAACGATCAGCGCTGAGATCTCAGCGGGATTCGACGTTGAGAAAACAGAGGCCCACGAACGGTACTGGCGATTCGGTCTGCGCGGTGGAATCGCGGTGCAGATAGAGTTTTAGGTGTTCGTTGCGAGTTGTCATTGCTGTTGTAATATTCTATTTTGGTACTATATTTAATACTGAGGTGTGAGGAGGCAGTTATGCTTAAGAGTATCAAAGTCCTTGCAGTTGCAATCCTCGTTCTCTGTTGTTCTGCCTTGGCCTTTGCCGAGGAGGGAGAGGGAGGATTCGATTTCGGATTGAATATTGGAATCGGTGCGGAGACCTTCGGCGGGGTTACCTATCAGACGTTGAAACTCTCTCCGGACATCGCCATCGGTAAGTTCGGCATCGGCCTGGAGCTTACCCTGCATTATCTGTTCGCACCGGATTTTGAGGTGAGACAGGAAGATTGGGTGCCCACCGGTGATGACAACATCCTCGATGTGTACCTGCCGAAGTTCAAGTACGTACGGTACGGTTTCAAAGGCGATCCGCTGTATGCGAAATTCGGTTCAATAGAAAACGGTCTGCTCGGCAATGGTTTCATCATGGGTGGGTATGACAATACCCTGTTCTTGCCGGAGAAGCGCATATTCGGTTTGACCTTCGATCTGGACGGTGCCCTGTTCAACTTCCCCTACGTCGGAATCGAGACCTTTATCGGCAACCTGGCTCAATTCGATGTGATGGGTTTTCGCACGTTCATCCGCCCTCTGGCTTCCACCGAGATCCCCGTGATTAAGGGTCTTCAGGTGGGTGGAACCGTGGCTTTTGATAGAAAACCCAACCTGTACATCGGAGACGACAGCATCGATCCGATCATTCTCTACGGCGCTGATCTGACACTGCCGATTCTTACCAAGCCGGCGCTCAGCCTGACCACCTTTGCGGACATCGCCTTTCTGCACGACACGTTAGGTCCGGGAAATACGGGCAAGGGTGAAATGTTCGGTTTTGGTGGCCGCTTAGTGGGGATCATTCTCTACGGTGCTCAGATCCGCGTTCTCGGGGAAGACTTCATCCCGACCTACTTCGACTCCGCCTATGATCTGTTCCGGGCCGAAAAATATAAGATCGTCAACAAAATACCCCCCTATGGTGCCGGAATGAGTGACTACTTCGGCTGGCTGGGGAGTCTTGGTTTTGCCCTTTTCGATGACGCCCTGATCTTCAAGGCTACGTTGGATGGTCCCTTCTCCCAGCCCGGCGGAGGCGATCCCAACAACTACCTCGACTGGCCGCACCTCTACACTGTTTTTATCCTAGGAGAAGGCTTGATTCCCAATCTTACCCTAGAAGCGAGCTGGGACAAACGCTCCCTCGGCGCCCAGGATGGGTTTTTCCGCGATCTGATCAGTGCGGAGGATGCGGTGATCGGAGCCCGGGTGAATTACTCGATAGGGGCTGCGGTGATTTCCCTCGTGTATCAACTCACATATGATCCGAACAGCGGTGGGTGGGAGACGAAGTCGGGTATTGAAAGTGCCATCCAGCTTTTCTAACTACGGAGGTATGGAATGAAGAATAAAATACTATCGATACTTGTCGTTTTATTGTTCGCCTTGACCGTGGGGGCATTCGCCCAGACACCGGCGGTGATCGTCGAATACTATGAGAATATCAGCGGGGAAATGTACGTACGCACCCCGGACGGCGCGGAGTACGACATCGATCAGTTCGGCTTCGGTGAGGAGCTACCCGTGGGCGCGACGATCTTAACCCTGGACGGAGACTACGCCGAGCTGCGGATGGATCCGGCAGGCACGATCATCCGGGTTGCCGAGAACACCAACTTCAGAGTCGACGGTCTCCAGGGCCGCGACGGCGCCCAAAAGAACGCCTTCAGCGTAGCCGTCGGAAAGTTCAAGGCGGTGGTGGCCAAACGAGACGGCGGCTTGTACAGCTTCCGCGGCGCAACGGCTGTCTGTGGAGTTCGAGGCACCACCTTTATCTGGTCCATCCTTCCTGGGGTGGAGGAGCTAGCTTATGTGGTAGACGGTGTCGTCGACTATACGAACGCCGCAGGCCAGACTTTGGCTCTCGGTGCGGGCCAGGCGGCTAATGCCCTGGCTGCGGACTTCATGGCCTTTCAGCCCCCCTCTGATCTGCTTCAGAACCTGGAGAGGGGAATGGACTTTGTCAGGCTGCGGGTCAACGAGGTCCCGGGATACATCGAGGAGGTCATAGAAGAAGCGGTTGAAGAAGCCGAAGAGGAAGAAGTAGCCGAAGATGAAGCGGAAAAGGCTGCTGAAGACCTTGAGACTGCTGAAAAGGGTGAAGAGCCGAAAGAGAAGGCTGAGGCTGAGACTCCGAAGTGGGTGGGAAAAATGATGAACTTTCTCGGCGTCGAGCTGGGAAC
>JAGLQP010000275.1 GCA_023136785.1 Spirochaetales bacterium | reverse complement strand
GACCCCCCTCAAGATCAACCTGCTCGTGTTGATCACCCTGCTCCTGAGCATCGTCTCACTGATCGTGGAACAGGCGGACATCCAGACCCGCTTCTCCTTCATCTTCACCAACACCCTCGATTTCACCATCTTGTTTCTCTTCCTGACCGAGGTGATCGTGGATTTCCTCAGGTCCAGCGACAAACGGCACTTCCTGAAAAACCACGTCTTCGGAGTGTTGTTCCTGGTCTTCTTCGCTGCGTTGTTCGCCTACAATAAATATCTGCTTTTCTCCAGCTACGGGGCCGTGTACGGCAATCTACCGGGGAAGATCATCATCGTCCGCAGCATATTCGTGCTGTTGAAAGTCTTCGCACGCATCCGCAAGCTCAAGTTCTTTTTGCGCAGCCTGACCGCACATCCGGCCCGCACGGTAATGCTTAGCTTCGTCCTGGTAATCGTAACCGGCATGGTACTGCTGATGCTTCCCTTCATGACTCTCGAAGGCTCGGGACTCGGTTTTGTAGACTCCCTGTTCACCGCCACCTCCGCGGTCTGCGTGACCGGTCTGATTGTAGTGGATACGGCCACTGCCTTCTCCATCTGGGGCAAGATCATCATCCTGCTCCTGGTCCAGGTTGGCGGTCTGGGGATCATGATCCTCTCCTTCTTCATGGCCTTTATCCTGCGCCGTTCCCTGACTCTCGAAGATAAGTTCCTGATCTCCTACATGATCAGCGAGAAGGATATGAGCAATCTGGGCAAGAGCATTAAAAACATCATCAACATCACCTTGATCATTGAGGGTGTAGGGGCTGTTCTGCTCTTCCTGGGTTTTCGTAACCAGCTCGGTACAAATGTGGAAACCGTATTCATTTCCGTGTTTCACGCTGTTTCTGCCTTTTGCAACGCCGGCTTCTCCCTGTTCAGTGACAGTCTCGAGGGATTTCGGTCCAACACCCTGGTCAACCTGACAGTCACCGCCCTCATTATCTGTGGAGGCTTGAGCTTCATGGTAATTATGAATCTGAAAGGTTGGCTGGCCGGCGGAGTTTCGAACCTCTTTAAGAAGAAGAGCTTCTCGGTCAAGGGGTTGAGCCTGAATACGCGGGTGGTGCTGCTGGGTACGGTGGTCCTTCTGGGATTGGGTATGCTGCTGATCTATGCACTGGAGCACAGACATTCCTTTGCCGCCTTGGATCTGAAAACCCAGTACCTGACAGCGTTCTTCCAGTCTGTTACCACCCGCACCGCGGGTTTCAACACCATTTCCATTTCGGGGCTTCGGGAGCCGACCTACCTGCTGATGATGATCTTCATGTTCATCGGGGGGGCTTCCGGCTCCACCGCCGGCGGGGTCAAGATCAATTCCCTGGCACTGTTTCTGGCCTACGTGAGCTCTCTGCTCAAGGACAAGCGGGAGGTTACCCTGTTCAATCACTCCGTGGCCAAGGACCTGGTGCTGCGGGCTCTGCTTATCCTTCTCTTCGGTCTGGTGAGTGTGTTGGGGGGTATGCTGATTCTCTCCATCACCGAAAGAGCTTCGTTTATCCAGATCTGTTTCGAAACCGTTTCTGCTTTCGGAACCGTAGGTCTTTCTACCGGAATCACCTCTACTCTTTCCATAATCGGGAAATATGTTATTATCCTCTTGATGTTCATCGGGCGGATCGGTCCGTTGACCCTGCTGGCTGCTGCGGTGCAGCGGATGAGAAAGGTACAGATCGAGTATCCCACTGGAGAAATCCTGGTAGGTTAAGGAGCAAAGCGAATGGCAAAGGAGGAAAAGGTATTCGCCGTATTCGGACTGGGAGCCTTCGGAATGGAGGTGTGCCGGGGTTTGGTCGAGAAGGGCGGCAAGGTCATTGCCTTCGATCACCGGCCGCAGCCGATTGAAAAGATCAAGGATCTGGTCACCCAGGTCATGGTTCTGGATTCTACGGACGAGGATGCCCTTCGCAGTGCTCCGTTGGAAAATGTGGATGTGGCGATTGTGGCCATCGGGGATGATGTGGAGGCGAGCATCCTGACAACGGCGCTTCTGAAAAATATCGGAGTACCCTACATCATTGCCCGAGCCGTAACGGACGTGCATATGAGGGTTCTGCGTCAGATTGGGGCCAATGAGGTGATCAATCTGGAGATCGAGGAGGGGCGAAGGATCGCCTCCCGGCTGTTGACGGCGGAGGTCCTGGAGACGATCCCGATCACAGAAGACTACAGCATCATCGAGTTGTACGTGCCTGAGAGCATGGTCGGAAAGTCTTTGGAGCGGCTGAACCTGCGGCGGGGATACCTGGTGAATGTCATCGCCATCGAGCGGTTTAAAACCACGGTGGACGAGGAGGGCAATCCTGTCAAAGAGGAACGGGTGATTCTACCCACAAAGGATGACGTGCTGCTCAGCAATGATATCCTCATCATGGTGGGAAGGAACTCCGATCTGGACGCTTTTCGAGAAGTGAAGTAGGAAGGCTGCCTAGTGGTCCAGATTCGGCGCACTCTCATCTTTTTATTGCTGTTGCTGTGCTGTGGCGCGGTCCTGTTTTTTGGCATCCGGGATTACCTGATGATAGCAGGCAGCGCTTCCCTCTCCCAGGAGGAGCTCAAGATCCGCTCGGAAACGGTCCTGTTTCTCTCGATCGTGTTATCCGTAGTGATTCTGCTCGTCTTCGGTCTGATCCTGCTGCGCAGCCGAAATATCTCCAGAGAATTAGACAAGATTACCGAGATGACCCGGTACGGCAACTTCTCCTTCGAGGAAAGCCTGAGGCGGATCGGTCCCCTGGGGGATAAGATCCGTCAACTCAACCAGCGGCTTACCGAGCTGAACGAGATGAAGAGTCTGCGCATCAGCTCGCTGGCCGCGATCAACGCTTTTTTTCTGAACAACATCCGTCTGGCTCTGCTGGTCACCGACATCACCGGAAAGATTTCAGGTCTAAGTCCGCGCTGTCTGGAAAAGCTCAAGACCGAGTCGGGAGAGGCTGTTGGAAAGCATATCACCGAGTTTCTTCCGGAGCTGGATTTCCAGGCGGCGATTATCAGATTGGAGAAGCAGCACACGGAGCTCGTGCTGAGCGATCTGAAAGATTCTCCAACCCTCTACCCGGTCTTCAACAGGAAAAACGATCTGTCCAATGTCATCTGTATCCTGGGCAAGGAGGAGATCGTCACCGAAGTCTTGAAGCACGTCGAGGACCGCTCGAAGTCGATAACTCGAGTCACAAGAATCGTACGGAAGTATTTCCGTTCACGCAGCAAAGGGCAGAGGAAATAGTTGTTCCGCAGGAGGTTCTACCGCCTGTGGAGGGATTCCTCTATATTTTTTCTATAGGAGGGCAAACGTGATCAGATTTATTCTAGGTATCGCTTTCGGGATTCTGGCGCTGATCTTCATCTTCCAGAACATGCAGACCATCGATGTCACCTTTCTGGCCTGGACCATCACCACATCCCGGGCGGTGATCCTTCTCATCATACTCGCCGCAGGCTTCATCGTCGGTTGGGCTGTGGGCAGCATCGGGCGCTGGCGAAGAAGAGCCAAACACTAGGTCCACAAACCCTTGAGCGCCGGCTTTTCCCGAGCAAAGGAGCGGATCCGTGCGACGCATTCTTACCAGGAAAATTCACAAAACAGGACTA
>JAGLQP010000274.1 GCA_023136785.1 Spirochaetales bacterium | reverse complement strand
AGCATCATATCGAGATTCTCGAATATCTGATCCGTGTCTGCGGTGTCCGTCAGCCCTTCCTGATTTTTTCCAGTTCAGGTCTTCTCGATGACGTCATGAAAAAAGGCATCTACGCCCTTCATCAGAACACCAAGCTGAAGGAGGAGGAGAGGGAGCGCCGCCTGACCTATCTCTTTCAAATCAAGCAGATTATCGAACGCAGTACGAGAAAAGGAAGCGGGGTACGTTCGACGATCATGATGCGGGCCGGACAGTCCGTAACGATCACTACGGAGGCGGGCCGCCAGTACTCCACTCGGGTGGTGTCGAGTATGAAGGATATGGTGGCGATCGCCGCCGCTACCGATGAGGCGGGCAATCAGATACGCTGGCCCCGGGGTACCCGGCTCAAAGTCAATTTCTGGCAGGAATCCGATGCGGGTTATGCCTTCGAAAGCAAAGTGCTGGGATACGACAGAATCAAAGGTAGCGTCTGTGTTCTGGTTCATCACGCCAAGACCTTGCGACGGGAGCAACAACGGAGGTATCGCCGCAGTCCCATCCACCGCCCCTGCTTCTTCTACCCCGTGCTGATCGTAGAATCCGGCTCGGGCCGGCGGACGGAGAAGAAGGCTGTCGTCCAGGCTACCCGACGGCTGCTTGGAAATCTGATCGACATCTCAGCCGGAGGCTGCTCCATCAACAGTGTCTACCCATTGAAGACAGGAGACCTGTGCAAGATCGAGTTCGAGCTCGCCCGCCGGCAGCGGATCACGGTGTTCGGCAAGGTGAAGAGGGTCCGCAGGTCCGGATTTCGCTCCTCCGTCATGCATATCATGTTCACAAAGCTGTCCAGCCACTACCTCAATCAGATCTACCTGTACGTGTACGACTATACTCCCCCCCGCTACAACGTCGCCCCCCGTTGAGGGGTACCGACGAAGCCGAGCAAGATTGACCGGGCTTTCGATTTTCACTACCATAACGCAATCTTCGATTACAACTGAAAGGAAGATTGCGATGTCCTTCGGAATAACGCAATCAAGCCATGCAGACCCTCAATCGGTACCGCACTGAAACACCGGACCAGACGATCCGTCTCGGCCTCGAGATCGGCAAGCAGCTGCAGCCGGGTTCCGTGGTCGCCCTTCACGGACCGCTCGGTGCGGGCAAGACCACCCTGGTCAAAGGAATCGCCCGGAGTCTGAACATCGAGGAGGCCCTCACCAGCCCGAGCTTCACCCTCATCGCCGAGTACGAGGGAAGCCGGGAAGGAAATCCGGTCACCCTCTACCACATCGATCTGTACAGGATCTCCCATCCGCAGGAGATCGAGGATCTCGGCATGGAAGAAATCCTGAACGGAGAGGGGATCTGCGTAATCGAGTGGGCTGAAAAAGCATCGGAGTTCCTGCCGGAATCCACGGTCCGCGTGGAAATCGTCATCGAGGATAAGGGGAGGCGTCAGATCAAGATTCGGGGGCTAACACCCGCATGAACGTGTTGGCGATCGACACGGCCACGGCGACCCTGGGCTTGAGCCTGAAATCGGGATCAGAATCTCGTACCGTCCTGCTACAGGCCGGGTTGAAGCACTCGGAGAAGCTGATGCCCACGGTTCGGACACTGCTCCAGGAGGCGGGGCTCGCAAGGGAGGAGCTCGAACTGATCGCCTGCTCGATCGGACCAGGGTCCTTCACCGGGATTCGAATCGGTCTGGCAACGGCCAAGGGGCTGGCCATGGGCATACAGGCGGGAGGGACCTCCTGCCGATTGATCGGTGTGTCCACGCTGGATGGACTTGCCCACCGCTTTCGCCGCTTCGAGGGTGCGGTGGTTGCGGTGAACCCCTCTTTACGAAAGAAGCACTACGCCGCGGTCTACCGCAGGGGCGTTCTTACGGGTGATTATTTGGAAACGACTCTTGCGGATCTGGCAGCCGCCCTCCGCCGCCGTTCTCAAATCCCTATGCTGCTTACCGGTGCGGCCGCCCCCGATCTTTACACGCTGCTCCTGCCGGAACAGGGAGCGGAGAAACTGGTCCTTGACGCTTCGGGGCAGAGCAGCGATCCCGCGGGTCTGCTGGAGTGCGGAGTGGCGAAGCTCGAGGAGCCGCCGACAGATCCCGTGCCGCTATACTTGAGAAAGAGTGAAGCCGAAATTACTTTTTACGGTGAGTAGCCCGATCGACGAAGCGGTCCCATTCGGGCAGAGCCGAAGGCTTGGTCTTGACCGCTTCGATGTTTTCCTGCTGAATAGCCTGGTATACCTCTTTGCGGTATACCGGGATCGATCGAGGAGCGGCGATCCCGATCTTGACCTGGTCTCCCCTGATATCGATGACCGAGATCTCGATCTCGTCTCCGATCATGATCTTCTCGTCTACCTTACGGGAGAGTATCAGCATGGCTGCTGCCTTATCGCTGCCAGCTCTTTCAGGATAGGATGCCGGACCCCCCACTCCAGGTTCGTGGAGATGGATTGGCGGCCGACCCGGGTCTCCTTGTTTATGATGATCGGACCCTGCAGGTTGGCGGTCATTTCCATCGGGTTTTGGGGAATGGTGACGATGGCGAAGTTGAGAATCTTCTCAAGGGAGTCGATCCCGATCTCCTCCAGCTCTTCCTTGGGAACTTCGAGAGTATAATCCGGTCGGAAGATAACCGGATTGATGAGGACAAATGCGACCTCTACGAGGTCCAGAGCCTGGAGCCAGTAGAAAGGAGCTTGAGGTGCATCGAAGAGCACATAATTTTTGAGTTTTTCGAAACCCAGGATCCCGTAGGGAAACTCTATCTTCTGCCGTTCATCGACATCGACGGAACCATAGGCCTTGGTATCGACTCTCATCATAGCTTACCGTAGAAAATCCAGTAGTGTGGGTCTGATGATGCGGGCCGCGGTTCCTACGGCTGCCTGATGCGCGTATTCCAGCATCTTCAGGTCCATGATCGCCTCGGTGATATCCAGATCCGCCTCCTTGGCCAGGAAGCCGATATACTCGGGCCGCTCGTATTCGAGGCGCTGCTCGGTAATCTGCAGACGGCTGTCTTTGGAACCGATCTCGGCTAAATGAGCGGTCAGGGCTTCGACGGCGTCATCGATGCCCCGCAATCCGTCCCCGCCGATACGGTGAATATCGTTCTCGTACATGCCGTTCCTCAAGGTGATGATCATATCGAAAATCGACCCGCCGTAGGCTGCCGCGGAATCTGCCACGTTGAGGGGAGGAGACTCGGATCCGCGGGCGATGATCCCGAGATCCTGGAGCACCGTGCCGCGCAGATCCTCCGGCCAGATTTGATGCGGGAAAGTACCCTCAAGGGCCAGGGCGTTCTCCACGGGGTCGAGCCTGGCTTTTACAGGAGCCTCGGAGGCGTTGATCTTGTCGATGATGGCGTAGAGGTTGTCCCCCTCTTTGAGTTGGATCTCCACCCCGTCGATGCGGATCGCCGAGTCGTTCTGCACCCTGTAGTTCAGAGATTCAACGGAAGAGTAGATCTGCTGGCGCTCCGCCCAGAACACGAAGTTGCCGGGGAGACGGAAATCGAGGGTCGCCATCTCGTCGATCTCGCCCCGGTTGCGTCCATTGTCCCCGACATATTCCACGGAGGCAACCACCTCCGCGTCCCGGCTGCCCTCTACCCTG
>JAGLQP010000273.1 GCA_023136785.1 Spirochaetales bacterium | reverse complement strand
GTGGAGTCCGAAGGCATGATAGCCTCCCTTGACCTTACCGTTCTCGATCAGCTCTTTTCCGGTCAGAAACACGGAGATATCCACTCGTTTGAGCATGGAGGTAACGATATGCTCGGCGATCGCTTTTGCTTCTGCACTGTCTTGAGTGGCGTAGATCAGGCCTTGATCAGAATCCACCCCGATGGCCAATTTGTTCAGATCCTTGGCAGCCTTGAACAGCCCGTCTCCGGAGCCGCCGGCTGCATGATAAATAATTGTAGCTCCCCGGTTGAAGAAATTGGTAGCAATACTCTCGGCAGTCTTTGGATCGTTAAATGCGGTGGCCTCTTTACCGCAATACTGCCCAAGAATCATACCTTCTTCCCGGAGGTCTGGGTTGATATACATCGCGCCGGCGATGAATCCACCCTGGAACTTGTGGATCAGAGGGATGTCCATACCGCCGATGAAACCGACTTTACCACCATCGTTCAGCAATCCCGCGACAGCGCCCATCAGGAAGGAACCTTCATGCTCTTGAAACAACAAACAGGTGATGTTGCTGTCCTCGTTCAGGTCGGGAAGCCAGCCGTCAATGATACCGAAGTGTACGTCAGGGAAGTCGACGGCTACCCGACCCAGAGAGTCAGTGAACATGAAGCCGACACCGATTACCAGGTCGTAACCATCCTCGGCCATGGACCGCAGCAGGATTTCCCGGTCCTGCCCGCCGGGTTTCGGGGTCAGATACTTCATCTCGATCTCTTTACCATGATCGACCTTGTCTGGATCATCTTTGATGTACCCGTTGAACTCTTCGGCTATCAAAACCAGGCCGTTGTAGGCCGAGTCATTGAAAGACTGATCCCCCCGTCCGGCGATATCGAAGACGATACCGATCTGGTACTTGGCTTCTACTGCAGCCTCCTCTTTGCCCCCGGCAAAGAGGGGTAAGGCAATCAACAGCGCCAGGAAAACGAACAGTGCTTTTTTCATGGGTTTCTACCTCCTCCATGTGTGAGTTAGTTTTCTATATGTAAACCGAAGGGGGAAGGAGGTCAATATTTTTTTAGGGGGAAGCGAGCAATTTGAGGAAATCCGCCTCTTCGACTATTTGAGCTCCGAGCGCCCGGGCCTTGTCCAGCTTGCTCCCGGCCCCGGGACCGGCCAGCAGGTGGGTTGTCTTGGAAGTAACGCCAGAGGTAACCCGGCCGCCCCGCCGCTTTACCTCCTCCATGGCCGACTCCCGGGGCTTGAAGTTCTCGAAGCTCCCCGTGACACACCAGGTTTGCCCGGCAAAGGTCTGAGGCAGTATAACTTGTCTCGCCGGAGCTTCCTCGCTGAAGTGCAGCCCCGATTTTCTCAACCCTTCGATCCGGCGCCGAACTTCCGGGCGGCTGAGCTCTTCGATCAGGGTTTGGGCGGTTTTCTCCCCGATACCGTGGATACCGGTGAACAGAGCGGGGTCTTTTTTCTCCGCCGCTTCGAGAAGCGTGTCGATGTCCCGGTACCCACCTTCAACGAGAAGTTCGGCGACCTTCTGCCCGATCTCGGGGATTCCCAAGGAGACCAGAACGTTCCGGTACCCCTGTCGCTTGCTCTTCTGCAACCCCTCACGGATCAATTGAACCTTCTTCTCTCCGAATCCGGGAAGATCTAGCAAGACTTGCGGGTCGAAGGTGTACAGGTCCTCCACATCCCGAATGATGTCCCGCTCGATCAGAACATCCAGGGTCTCCGGCCCCAGGTTGTCTATGTCCATCTGGTTTCTGCCCGCGAAGAAGCGGATCCGGCCCCGGATCTGGTCGAGACATTTCGGATTTTCGCAGAATTGGTGCGCCCCGTGGCGGGTCAGGGGAGTGCCACAGGACGGGCAGGTTTCGGGCGTCCTCCAGGTGGTGTTGCCCAGCTCGTTCTTTTCCACCACCCGCTCCACAGCGGGGATCACATCTCCCCGTTTGGAGACGCTCACCCGATCGCCGATCGCCAGCTCGAGCAGATCCACGTAATCCTGGTTGTGGAGGGTGGCGTTGGCTATGGTAGACCCTGAGAGAAGGACGGGCTTGATGCGGGCTACCGGAGTGATGCGTCCTGTCCTGCCGACTTGAACCTCGATGTTCTCCACCACCGACTCGGCCTGCGGGGCTTCGAATTTGAAGGCGATGGCCCAGCGGGGATGGTGGCCGGTAAAACCAAGGGCTTCTCTCACCGCCAGCTCGTCTACCTTGAAAACCAGCCCGTCGATCTCGTAATCCCGTGCTCTTCTGTTCTTCCGGGCCCGCTCTAAAAAGGTGGGAATATCGGAGAACTTTCCGAATGTCCAGGCGGGATGTCGTTCCCGAAGCGTTTCGAGGTCCCGGCGATCGGAGTAGAAAGCGGTATGGGGATTGATCTTGAAGCCCAGTGCAAACAGCGCTTCGAGGACCTCGAGGTGCGTCTCGGGGCTTGAGGAAAAGTACCCTTCGTAGACCAGGATGTCGAGGGGAACAGCGGCGACTTCCGCACTCTTGACCCGGCGTAAAGTGCCGGCGGCCAGATTGCGGGGATTGGCGTAGGGGATCTCCAGCTCGGCATTGATACGCTCAAAGAGGCTTCGGGGCAGGAAGATCTCCCCCCGCACCGCCACGGTTACGCTCTGGGTGAGGCGTAGAGGAACGGCCCGGATGGTTTTTATATTCGCCGTGATGTCGTTTCCGACCAAACCGTTGCCCCGCGTGACCGCTCGGGCCAGCAGACCCTGTTCGTAGTACAGTACGATGGAGGCGCCGTCGATCTTCTCTTCCACCACGAAGGACAGAGATTGCCCCGCATTCTTGCTGGTCTTGGCAATCCAAGACCTGAGATCCTCTGCACTGTAGGCCTTGTCCAGGCTTAAGACGGGAATCGTGTGGGGGACTTCGGGAAGCTCCTGGGTCAGGTCTGACCCTACTCTCTGGGTGGGTGAGTCGGGACGATGGGCTTGAGGAAAATCATTTTCCATCTGTAGGAGGCGGTCGAACAGCCTGTCGTACTCCCGATCTGATACACTGGGGCGGCTCAAGACGTGGTATTCGTACTGGTACCGATTGAGTATCTGGCAGAGTTGTTCGATTTCCTGTTCTGCTTGTTCCGGGTTGAGGTTACTCGACGTATTGGATGAAGGCATCTTTGAAACCGCGGGATCGGAACTGGTAGAGAAGAGTGCCGCTTTCATCCACATTCAGAGGTCCGACTAGTACTTTGTAGAACTGTCTGCCCCCAGAGCTGGCGGGCAGAATCGTAACGGAGTAGGTTTGGGTAAAATTTCCGGCCAGTTTCTCTGCCAAACCCCGGGTGGAGTAGGCGCCAAGCTGCACGAAGTAGGAACTCGAGGGGAGTATCTCGGAAAGGATCATCTGTTCTTCCGGCGTTGGCGGCGACTCCGCCATGGCGATTTCCGCGACGGGCTCCTCCTCCACCAGCGGCTCCACCACTTCCGCCACCTCGATATCCTCTGCGGTAAAGGGCGGTTCTTCAGGTTCCATGGTCAGAGGGCTTTCCTCTTCCGGAACAGGTAGACGGCTTCCCTCGGGACTGGGTTTTTCCGGTTCGACTGCTTCCGGACCGGGAAGGGCAACATCGAGGTCCTCTTGTTCCTCCGGGGGTACCAGCATACTCACCTGGGGCGCCTCGGG
>JAGLQP010000272.1 GCA_023136785.1 Spirochaetales bacterium | reverse complement strand
GCTCGTTCAGCCCTTCGTGCAGATGTACATCCTTCAAGCCCAACACCCGCCCTTCAGCCTGGGCCGTTTGGACGGATCGTTCGAGAGGAGAGGACAGCACCACCTCGATGTGTTTGTCCTCCAACCAATCCGCTATGGCCTCGGCCTGCTGTAAGCCTCTTCCTGACAGGGGTAGATCATGCCGTCCTTGGATGATCCGGGCATTGTTGCCCTCACTTTCCCCGTGACGCAAGAAGTAGACGTTGAGCCGTCCGTTCAGGGTCTTGAAAAAATCAACCATGTCCCTCGCTTTTTCCGGTGTACTCACCTGATTGGGTCGAGGGGATTGTACCCGATTCTTGCCTGCAGGACAATTGATGTTGACCGGCGGACTCCTGACCCACGGACATACATATCGTGATCAGCTACGCTGTTCGAGTACCGCTGGTAGATGCTGTTAACAACCCGCGGCGGATCTACCGATATTAATAGTAGCTATGATTTACTTGATCTACGAGAAAACAGACCTGATCGCCGAAACCGACAGTCTGAAATTCGTGAAAGAAGTGGTCAGATCCCGACCCGACTGTCTTATCAAAGAGATTGGATCCGGTAAGGTCTACAAGGCAAAACTCGCTCGCAAACGCTGACCCGGAGCCGCTTCCTCTCGAGAGCATGATTTGTATCGTTGGTGCACTCGCCGTCGACCTGCTCATCAGCAGGGCACGCTTTGTCAAAGGCACGTCGAATCCCGCTTCGATCCGCTTCTCTCCCGGGGGAGTAGGGTACAGGATCTACTCCCATCTGCAGAGCCCCAAGATGTTGTTCACTGCCCTTGGCTCCGATGTATTTGGAAAGTGGCTGATCGAGAACATAGACCAGCCCCAATGGGTGAATCCGATTTTCCTTGATCAATACTCGACCTCCTGCTACTGCGCCCTGATGCAATCCGGCGAGCTTTTTTACGGTGCGGCGGACATGGCCGTGATTGAACAGGGTCTGAGCTGGCCCCGTTTGCGGGCCCGACTGCCCGAGTTGGGAGAGAAAGATTTTCTCGTTCTCGAGGCCAACCTATCTCCAGAGCTTATTCGCAGCCTGCTTCACCAATTTGGTCGGAAAACCCGAGTCGTGTTCGAGAGTGTGTCGGTGGAAAAGCTCCTGCGCCACGCTGACGTTTTGAAGAACCTGTACCTGCTCGCCGGCAATGAGGAGGAGTTCAAGGCTCTGGGCAACCGGTTTGTCATGGAAGGCAACTCTAAAGAGATCGATGCTCCCGCCGGCCGCAGGTCCCAATCCGACCGTTGGGTGCAGGATTTCTTGGAGGAGAGGGGAATTGAGATGCTGCTGGTGACTCGGGGACGGCGCGGTCTCTGGCTGTATCAACGAGATTCCCGTGCCACGGCCGGCCGGGGGAAGAGTCAGGGGCCGTTGACCATCACTCCCAATCGGGTAATCGAAACCACGGACACGACCGGGGCTGGGGACAGGTTGCTGAGCGCTTTTCTTGAAGCCGTTGACAGGGAAGCGGAAACAGGGGACGCATTGCGGCAGGTTGTTGGATCGGTGGAACGGGCGATCGAGGAGGGAAATCTGTGAAGGATTATTTGAACATCCGCGACGATGTCGCTGAAGCGGTCCGGGAGGGACAGCCGGTGATTGCTCTGGAGTCCACCATCATTGCCCATGGTCTTCCCCGTCCTCAAAACGTGGAGGTCGCCCTCCGGGCCGAGGAGGAGGCTCGAAAGCTGGGTGTTGTTCCCGCCACCGTGGGGATTCTGGAAGGAAAGATTTTGGTCGGCTTGAGCCCTGAGCAGATCGAAGTGCTTGGAACCGAGGACGACGTGCTGAAGGTGTCCCGACGGGATTTGGCCTACGCGCTGGCCACAAGGCGGAAGGGAGCCACCACGGTTTGCGCTACCATGCTGGGGGCTCATCTGGCGGGGATCGAGGTGTTTGCCACCGGCGGCATCGGCGGGGTCCACAGGGGGGCGGCGGAGAGCTTCGATATCTCGGCGGACCTGCTCGAGCTGTCTCGTACTCCCCTGATCGTTGTCTCCGCAGGTGCCAAGGCCATTCTTGACCTTCCCAAGACCCTGGAGTTCCTGGAAACCCTGGGCGTCCCGGTGCTCGGCTACGGGACTTCGTTGTTCCCCGCCTTCTACAGTACCGGGAGTGAGCTCCCCCTCGATCTGGTCGTAGACAGCCCGGAGGAGGTCGCCGTGCTCTACAGGGTTCAGCGTTCTTTAGGATTCGAGCAGGGACTACTCGTGGCCAATCCGGTGCCGAGGAGGTACGAGATTCCCCGGGAGACAATGGAGGCTTATCTGCAGGCCGCCTTGAAAGAGCTCGACCGCGCGGGAGTGACCGGCAAAGATGTCACGCCCTTCCTGCTGGCCAAGGTGCTCGAGCTTTCCGGCGGCAAGTCCCTCAAGACCAATATCGAGCTGCTGTTGAACAATGTACGTCTGGCCTGCGGGATTGCGAGATCTTTATAACCGAACTATTAGCAACCGAATTAAGAAGTCATGGAATGGGAGCGATTACCTCTCCGAGCTCCGGTTTCTTGTTCAGCTCCTCTTGCAGTGCTTCAGCCCTTTCCTTGTTGCGATACTCCGGATGTTGAAAACTGTAGGTAAAGTCGGTGTGCACCTTGTAGGTACCCTCAAGCAGGGCGTAGGTATCCTCGGTCATGACCAGCTCTTCATCCGTGGGGATGACAAAGATCTTCACCGGCGAATCGGGGGTAGAGATGAGAGTTTCGGCGTTTCGAGTCTTGGAGAGCTCGTTCTTTTCTGGGTCAATCTTGATGCCCAACCCTTCCAGGCCGGCAGCCGCCTTTTCTCTTATGAGGGGTCCCCGCTCTCCGACTCCGGCTGTGAACACCAGAGCATCGACTCGGCCCAATGCGGCGGAGTAAGCGCCGATATATTTTTTGAGGCGGTATGACTCGATCTCTATCGCCAGTCCAGCTCGTTTGTCTCCCTGTTTGGCTGCAGTTTCCACATCCCGGCGGTCCGTGAAGATCTCTGTGATACCAAGGATACCGCTCTTCTTGTTCAGCATCCGCTCCATTTCTTTGGGGGGAAGTCCTTCCTTGTTCATGATGTAGTAGCCGATGGCCGGGTCGTGATCTCCGGCTCGGGTTCCCATGACCAAGCCTTCCAGGGGTGTCAGACCCATTGAGGTGTCCAGGGAGACCCCGTTGCGTACGGCATTGGCACTGGCCCCATTGCCGATATGGAGGAGGACCAGGTTGCAGTCAAAGGGATCCTTGCCGAGGAGCACCGCTGCCCGCTTGGCGACGTAGAGAAAGGAGGTGCCGTGAAAACCGTAGCGCCGCACCCCGTAGTGCTCGTACCAGCTGTAGGGCAGGGCGTAGATAAAGGCGTGGGGGGGCATGGTTTGGTGCCAGGCGGTGTCCATGATGGCGCAGTGGGGAACCTGGGGCAGCACGGCCCCCGCCGCTTCGATTCCCGTGATGTTGGGCGGATTGTGCAGCGGTGCCAGGTCGGCCAGTGCCTTGAAGGTGTCGAGAGCTTCCCGGTCGATGACCACCGATTGGGCGAACTTCTCTCCGCCGTGTACGACCCGATGTCCCACCGCCTTGATCTCGTTGAGGTCGTCAATCGCTCCGATATCCGGATCGGTCAGAGTCTCGATAATCAGCTC
>JAGLQP010000271.1 GCA_023136785.1 Spirochaetales bacterium | reverse complement strand
TGAGCAAGGACATGAAAAAGAGGGGATTCCGCTTTGTCGGTTCCACGATCATCTACGCTCACCTGCAGGCCGTAGGGGTTGTCAACGACCACCTGATCAGCTGCTACCGCTACGGCGAGTTGGCCCGGAAGAACACCTAGCAGCGGCGTTCTCACTATTTGAAATCAGCCGATCACATTTACCTTGCCACGGTTCGATTCACATTTTACACTATCAGGCGAATCACAGATTCTGATATCACAATATTCGAATTAATGGAGCTATAGATGAGCAGAGAAGTATTGGTTATCGCCCTGGGCGGAAATGCGATCAAACAGGCGGATCAGCGGGGCACCACGGAGGAGCAGTTTCACAACGTTGATGTCACGGCGAAGCAGATCGCCAAGATTGCCAAGGCGGGCTATCGGCTGGTGGTTACCCACGGTAACGGCCCCCAGGCCGGCGCTCTGTTGATCCAGCAGGAGGAGAGCGATGCCCTGGTGCCGGCTCAAACCCTTGCCGTCTGCGGAGCTATGACTCAAGGCCAGGTCGGATGGATGATGCAAAACCGTCTAGGCTTTCGACTCAAGCAGGAGGGCATCAAAACCCCGATCTGCACCGTGGTGACACAGGTGGAGGTAAGCGATCAGGATCCGGACTTTCGGGACCCCAGCAAACCGGTAGGACCGTTTTATACGAAGGAGGAGGCTCTCCATCTCGCCAAAACCAAGGGCTATGTAGTGAAGGAAGTGAAGCCCGGAATCGAGAAGGGCTGGCGTCGGGTGGTGCCCTCCCCCGAACCTGTTGATATCGTGGAGAAGGAATCGATCAATGACCTGCTCAACGGAGGCGTAATCGTGATCGCCTCCGGAGGCGGAGGGATCCCGGTCAAGAAAAACGGCGACGGCAGCTACAGCGGGGTGGAGGCGGTGATTGATAAAGACCGGGCCGGATTCAAGCTGGCCCAGGCGGTGAAGGCGGACAAGTTCCTCATCCTCACGGATGTGGAGAAGGTGTACCTGAACTTCAACAAGCCCGAACAGAAAGTCCTGGATCGACTGACTGTGAAAGAGAGCGAAGCTCATCTCGAGGAGGGACACTTCCTGGCCGGCTCCATGGGCCCGAAGATCGAAGCGGCGATCCGCTTCGTCAGATGGAGCGGGAAAGAGGCGATCATCACCTCCCTCGACAAGGCTTTGGAAGCGGTAGAGGGAAAAACCGGCACTCATATCCTTCCCTGAGCTGCGGTGACGACTTTCAGGATGACCGCGCAAGAGAAATCGACAACTCACTCAATTCCTGATACACTGGGCGCTTCTACGGAGGCATCCTACGAACTTCTCCTGGCAGATTTTCAACTATCTGAGTTTGATATCCGCCGCTCTACTGCTGGCAACACTCATACGCGCGAAGGTGCGGCTCTTCCAACGCTTTCTGATTCCGAACTCCCTGACCGCTGGGTTCATCCTCCTGCCCGTATACAACTTCCTCGCCCCCCGGAGAGGACTGCCGACATCGGGACTGGAGAATCTGGTCTATCATCTACTCGCCATCTCCCTGGTCGTGGTCTCCAAGTACTGGCTGACCTGCGGGATTCTAGCGGTCTACCTGGTTTTCGTTCTGCTAACCTATACCCTGTTATCACAGGGCCGCGGTTTCAAGAACTCCTTCCTCTTCCATAAGAACCGCAGCGGTAAAGGAGTGAAACCGTTGTTCTTCCTCGACCAACCGTATATTCCAAGCAGAGCGGCGTGCCCATGACCGCCAATTTTTCCTGGGTTGTTCCCGATAAACTTGCCGGAGCCGCCCTCCCCGGTGGTTGGGACTATGGAGGAGATCGGGCGCTCGAGCAAGATCTCGCCGATCTGCACTCCCAGGGAATCCGCTGCCTGGTGTCCCTGACAGACAGCGCCTCCAATCTTGACCCTTACTGCCGGGCCGCAGTGCTGATCTGGCACTTCTATCCGATAACCGAATTCGGAATCCCAGAGAGCATCGAATCCTTCGACAGGCTGATCACTACGATCATCGGACATATGGATCAAGGGCAGCCGGTCTGCGTACACTGCTACGCAGGAATTGGACGTACCGGGCTGGTGCTCTGCTGCACCGTTGGCAAGTATTTGCATCTATCCCCGAAAAAGGCAATCAGCACAGTCCGGAGCATTCGCTCCGCCCTCGAGACGCGGGATCAGGAAAGGTTCGTACACAGATTTTTGGAGAGAACCTGAGCCCGAGAAAATCACCCGATTCTATTGCTTTTATTCAACAGTCATTGTATAAATTTATTCAATAGGTATTGACTAAATTTAGCTACCATGATAGATCCCCGCTTTCGCTCACACAATATCCACCAGCAAGACGTAAAGCTTTTCAGCGAATTGGATCCCAATCTTAGCGAACTGAAAAGACACCCTTTGGTCTACCACTTTCCCCTCCTCAACCGACTACCGAAAGATCAACCAGGCATCTATACCATTACGGGAGGTCGGCAGATCGGAAAGACCACCGTTTTGAAGCAGTGGATGGCTGATTTACTCGCCTCCGGTGTGGATCCCAATAAAATCACCTATCTGACTGGCGAATTGGTGGACGATCACCACAGCCTTGTGCGTCTTGTCTCTCAAATAACCGCCGAGCACAAAGTGCAGTGTCCTTTCTACTGCTTGCTGGATGAAATCACCTACGTCAAGGACTGGGAGAAAGGTATAAAGTTCCTGGCAGATGCTGGAATACTCCGTAATACCGTGTTGATCTTAACGGGCTCCGACTCAATGATCATCCGAGAAGCCAGGATGCGCCTTCCTGGGAGGAGGGGGCGCTCGGCAGTCGTAGATTTTCACCTTTTTCCACTCTCTTTCTTCGAGTTCGTGAAATTGACGCTAAATATTGATCAAAATGAGATTGAAGAGGCGCCTCATAGGACTGTGAATAGTGATTTGGCGGAGCGTTTAGACGCAGCATTCGGATCCTACCTTCTGCACGGTGGATACCTCACCGCAATAAATGATGTGGAGTCCGACGGGCGAATACATCTCTCCACTTTCAACACCTATACCGACTGGATTCGGGGAGATGTTCTTAAACATGGGAAACAGGAGAGGTTCCTTATGGAGATTTGCGACGGAATCATTAAACGATACGGGACCCAGATTTCCTGGAACAGCCTGGCCAAAGACCTTTCGATCGACCATCCGGCTACCGTCGCTGACTATATCGAGCTTCTCAGCGGGATGGATGTTCTTTTCGTTCAGCCCGCTCTGCAGGAAGATCGCCTGTCAGGCGCTCCCAAAAAGGCCCGTAAAGTCCTGTTTAATGATCCATTTATCTTTCACTCCCTTCGAAGTTGGCTACAGCCGACCGGCGATCCTTTTCAAGAGCTGGTGCGCGCCTTTCTGGCTGACCTGGCATCCACCGGGCGACTAGTGGAAGCCTGTGCAGTCTCTCATTACGCCCGTTTTTACCCGACCTATTACATCAAGGCCGAAGGGGAGGTCGATATCGCCTATATATCAAAAGGTCGTTTTTGGCCGTTGGAGATAAAATGGACCGGGCAAATCCGCTCGAAGGACTTGAAACAAGTATCGAAGTACAAAAACAGCCGGATTGCAACCCGAACCGGGGCGCAGAAACGGATTCACGGCATCCCTACCGAACCGCTTGTATCTCTTCTATTTCGTCTTGGCCCCTCGCCGTACACACTTCCGCACCG
>JAGLQP010000270.1 GCA_023136785.1 Spirochaetales bacterium | reverse complement strand
GCCCAAAAAGGCGTGACCGACAAGAGCGGGGATGTGGCTGAGTATATGTATCTGTCCGGCTTGGCTCATAAGGGACTCGGTGACACGGTGCAGGCCTTGCAGGATTTCCATATCGCCTTGGCCTTGAACCGGGCTCATCGCCGCTGCCACTGGCAGGTCACCGGGTTCAGCGGGGATTAGGCGATCCGGGGCTTGCAGAGGATTTCGCAGATCCGATACTCCTTGATCTTACGGGCATGGGCAGGTCGGACCACAACCGCTGTATCGCAGCCCTCGTCGGTACCACCGACGGCGATGATCTCCCGATCCATCGGAACGACTCCCGCCTCGAGCGCCATGATGGAGACTTCCACGGCTACCTTCATGCCCTGGGAAAACATGCGCAGCGTGTTGGCGATCACATTACCCGGAGTGCTCTCGCCGTACAGCCCTTCGGCCACACCATCGGCTAACCCGTGAATAGTGGTCAGAACCCGTACCCCCGCCTGCTCTACTTTTTCCCGTTCCTTTGGGCTCATGGTCCACCCTTCCTTGTCGAAGGCGGTGGAAATACTCACTGCGATGAGCTCAATGGCTGATCCCTGGAAGATTTCCGCCGCTTTCAAGGCGGTATAGCCATGGGTCGATGCCGCGACCACCTGTTTGATGCCCAACTCTTCCGCCCTGGCCCGAGCCAGGCGAAGCGTCTCCTCCGTGTTTTGCTTTCCCCGTTTTTCAAAGTAGACCACTGTTCTTTCCATCGAAACGTACCTCGCTGTTGACGCATTGATATTCACCCTGATTGTACATGTTTCGCCGGGTTCTACAAAGTTCAAAATCCTTTCCTCTACTTTTATACCTATTTGACAGAAGTCCCCCAGACATGAAATCCTGTTGTAAACCTGGAGGATGATCTATGAATAATACCGTCGGAATCGGAATCATAGGCGCCGGATTTATGGGCATGCTTCATGCCCGTGCCTTATCCCAGCTTGCCGATGTTCGGGTGCTGGCAGCCAGCGACCCTGCATTGAAGAAAGCACCTCAACTGCCCGGGCATCCGGATCCGATTCACCTTTATTCCGACCACAGGGAGCTGCTCGAAAACCCAAACATCCAGGCAGTAGTGATCGCCACCCCTGAAGATTCGCATCGTCAGGCCGTGAAGGATGCCGCTGCAGCGGGGAAACACATCCTGCTGGAAAAACCGATCGCAACTACCCTCGAAGACGCCGATGCCATCATCGAAGCTGCGGATAAGCACAAGGTCAAACTAATGATGGCCCACCTCCTGCGCTATGACGTGCGCTACGCTCAAATCAAAGCGGCGGTGGAAGAAGGGGTGATCGGCAAGCCCCTTGTCTGCTACGCCCGGCGAAACGCGGTGGTCCAGGAAGCGCGAAGGCTCGGAGGGCGGGTCGAGGTAGAGGAGTACATCTCCGTGCACGACATCGACCAGATCTTCTGGTACTTCAATGACAAGGCCGTCAAAGTCAGTGCCGAGATCGCCGAAGGTCCTGTGATGAAGGAGCTGGGAGTCCACGATTTCATCTGGATTACCATCCGCTTCGAACACGGCGGCCTGGCGGTCGTGGAGACTGGCTGGGGTCTTTCCGAATCCATCGTGAAATGGCAGCGACCCAGCTCCTGGGGAGGGTTCGGAGACGTCTGCTTGGAGCTGATCGGGGAGAAAGGCTCCCTGTACCTCGACTATCGCCCGATGACCTTAAGCGCTGTGGATGAGGAAGGCTGGAAGTTTCCCGATACCCTGCACTGGCCGGAGATGCACGGCGAGGTGGTCGGGGATGTTCTGGATGAGGACCGCTACTTTGTCGGTGTGGTCAAGGGTGAACGAGAGATCATCTCCACAGCCCGGGACGGACGCAACGCTCTCGAGGTTGTGCTCGCCGCCCAGCGCTCCTACAGAGAGGACAAACCGATTCGGCTGTAGCCGGACGTCTCCGCCAAGAGCGCCCTTGCGCCTTATTCCTAGTACTTCATCGCCCCCAGAATGATGTTCTCTACTACGAACTTCCAGACCAGGATGGCCAGAATAAGGGAAGGGATCAGGGCGAGGAACACACCGGACATGAGCATGCCCCAGATCATGTCGGGATTGTAGATTAGCGAGGTCATCACAACGGGTAGAGTGCGGCTGCGTTGAGAGCCGCCCAGCACCAGGCTGTACATGAATTCCGAGTAGGAGAGCATGAAGGAGAACAACCCTGTTGCTACCATGCTGGATGCCGAAAGAGGCAGAGTGATCTTCCAGAAGACCTGCAGCGGCTTGGCTCCGTCCACAACCGCCGATTCCTCGATCTCCACCGGGACCCGACGGAAGAACATGGTCAGAATGAGCACGGTAAAGGGAAGAGTAAGCAGCGTATGCACTAGGATAAGAGCCAATTTTGTGTCGAGCAGCCCCAGAGCCTGGATTATCATATAGAAGGGAACCACCAGGGCGGAAGCTGGAACCAGACGACACATGATGATCCCCATGAAGGTCAGGGATTTGCCCCGGAAACGGATGCGGGCGAAGGCATAGGCGGCCATGCTCCCAAACACCATGTTCATGGCCATCACTGCCAGGGCTACGGTTGCACTGTTGAGCATGGCCCTCGGAATGAGCCGCGCTTCCTCGCTGACCATAGCTCGCAGGGCTCCGCGTTCCTCATAAGCTTCGGGGACTTTGCCTGTAAAGATATATTTATAGTAGGAAAGGGTAGGTTTCATCGAGAACAAGCGTGGCGGTACCGACAGCAGCACTTTCTCCGGGATGATCCCACCAACAAGAGTTAAGAGTACCGGTCCGGCGCTGAACAAGAACAACAGAACGGCAAAGACGTAGATAGCAATTTTCCTTCCCATCTTACTGCTCCTTCACGGTCAGCTCACCGGGCACGACACGCATGATCATTAAAATTAGTACCAACGTGATCACCGCCATGATCACCCCCAGGGCGGCACCCCGCCCGAATTGAAGCATCTTGAAGCTCTCGGCCCAGATGTAGTAGGAGAGGAGAGTTGTCGCCCCTCCCGGACCTCCGCCGGTCATGGAATAGGTCAGATCGTAGCTGGTAAGGCCCATGATCGACTCGTAAATCAGTGCGATGAGCATCATACCCTTTATCTGGGGCAGGGTGATGGAGAATAGCCGTCGGACCGGGCTGGCTCCATCGACCTCCGCAGCTTCGTAGATCTCTCTATTGATGATGCTCAGGGCCGCCATAAGCAAAATGCTGGCAAAGGGGATCTGGGTCCAGATATGGGCCACCATGACCGAGAACTTAGCTAATATTGGCTGGTCTAACCACAAGACATACGAGCTTATAATTCCCAGCCTCAGAAGCACAGCGTTCAGAATCCCCCATTGGCCGTGGAATATCCAGACCCAAATGATCCCGGAAACCGCACCGGGCATAGCCCAAGGCAGCAGGACCACGGCCCGCACAATACTTCGGCCTACGAACTTGGTAAGCAGCAATCGGGCCACTCCCAGGGCGATCACCACGGTGATCGGAGCGGTAATCGCAGCGAACAGGAGCGTGTTGAACAGGGCTTCCCGGAAATAGATGCTGGAGGCCACATCAATGTAGTTCTTGATTCCTACGAAGGGCTTTACCGGCAGGATAAGTAGGATCTGGAAGAGGCTGTTCCAAATGGCGTATCCGAAGGGGTACACCGTGAATACAGCAACCAGGATCAGGACAGGAA
>JAGLQP010000027.1 GCA_023136785.1 Spirochaetales bacterium | reverse complement strand
ACCATCTTTCCTGATGTAGAGTTGTTGCTTCAGAGATTGCTGTGCCTGACAGCCGGCAATTTTTGACCGAACTCCCGGTGAAAATCGGCTTTTCGGTCAGACACTATTTAGCATATTGGGGAGTGTATAGCAGAGATTTATTGTCAAATTTATCGAATCGACGTTCCGGTGAACGAGGCTGTTTACCTGCAAACGCAGCCTTGCTGGTGGGACAATCTAAGGGACGACTATATCTCTTGGAGGCTGGTTTCCAGTTCCAGGGCAAGGACGATCTTCTGGGAAACTTCCAACATCGTGTCAGGGTCGAGAGTTCCCAGGCGTTTTTCCAGACTTGCCTTGGGTACGGTGTGCAGATTGTCAGCTTGAACAAAAGAGGGTTTTGGCAGGTTGGCTTTCTGGTCGATAAACACCTCGGTCGGATACCCTTTGCCTTTGGTTGTCACCTCGGCGACCGTCACCTTGTTCAGGTATTCCAACACTTTTTGCCGGGAGAGAACTACAACGGGTCGTATCCCAATTCGCCCGCCAAGATCTATCTGCCAGATGTCGCCGCGGTTCATTCGTCACCCCAATGGTCAGCATTGATCCAGGCCTCTGATTCCTCCAACTCCTCCGGATTTTCGATTAGCTTTTTTATCCACAGATCTTCAAAATCCTGTATCCGTTTTCGATTGAGCCATGCCTTCACAGCTTCCCGGACGATCGCGGAGCGGGTTTTTCGAGATGATGCGGCAACCCGGTCTATCTCTTTGAGAAGTTTTTCATCAAAACTGATCTGTGTATTCTTCATTTATGCTCCACATTAATTAACTAAAAAAAAGGTAGTATTTTTAATATAGAAAATTATACAATAAATAACACTAGTGAGTCAAATAATGTTTTGTACAGAAATGACATCTTGCCTACTCTTCATTTTTCTGTTTTCCTCGAATATAATCCAAGCTGCAAAGAAAAAGACAAGTATTCGATTACCGCATGAGTCGTTTTGGTCAGTATCCTCGAAAAGCCTCATTTGATCATTAAAACAAGGGGGAGGTATCCATATGCACAAGATTACCATGCTGGGTGCAGGATTGATCGGGATGTTTTACACCCAGACGCTGCATGCCAACCGAAGCCGTGACAAGGTTCACGTCCTGTACTCGCGGTCCGAACAGAAGGCGAAGGAAGCCGCCGCTTCGTGGGGTGTGGAAAAATGGACCACCGATATGGATGAGGCGATCAACGATCCAGATACGGACGTCGTGGTAATCGGCTTGCCCAACTCTCTTCACAGAGAGGCCGTGCTCAAGGCAGCGAAGGCCGGTAAGGCCGTGTTATGCACAAAACCTCTGGCTACAAATTCCAAAGACGCCCTTGAGATGCTGCAGGCAGTTGAGAATGCCGGTGTGTTTCACGGCTATCTAGAAGACCTGACCTATACACCGAAAATGCTGAAGACAATCGACTCTGTGAGCAAGGGTGCTGTCGGTAAGGTGCTCTGGACACGTTCCCGGGAAACCCATCCCGGGCCGCACAGCGCCTGGTTCTGGGACAAATCGGCCTCGGGCGGCGGAGCAATTGTTGACATGGGCTGCCACTGCATCGAAATCAGCCGGGCTTTGGTCGGAAAAAACGTTCGTCCTCTAGAGGTGGTATGTTGGGCGGACACCCAGGTTCATCCTATAGACGTCGAAGACAGTGCCATCGGTCTGGTCAGATACGAAAGCGGTGCCGTCGGCCAGTTTGAAACGAGCTGGTGCTTCCGGGGGGGGATGGATCTTCGAGATGAAGTGTCAGGTACTGAAGGCACTGTTTGGATCAACCACTGGCTGAGAACCGGTTTCGAGATGTTCACGAATGTAGGCCAGCAGGGTTACGTTGCGGAGAAAGCTGAAGGGGACAAGGGGTGGCTGTTTCCAGTCGGGGATGAGCTGGTAGAACTCGGCTATGTCCATATGTTTACCGATATGCTCGACGCCCTTGATAGGGGTATACAGCCGATGGAAACTTTCTACGACGGTTACGTAGTGAATGCGATCATGGACGCCTGTTACCGCTCCGTTGCCTCGAAACGTTGGGAGCCGGTCGAGCTGGAGATCTGGCGCGGTGAAAAAGGTTCTGCAGAAAAGAGCGGCTTTTCCAATTACGACGACAAACACCTCCTGATCAAAGAGGAAAAGATGCCCGACGGAAGGACGAAGGTAATCCTAAAGGAGAAGGAGAGCGGTAGGATCGTGGAGCGGATCAAACGAAGCTAATTGATTGCTATTTCAGCTCCTTGAAGGCATCGTCGATCTTGTTCAATGCCTCGTCGATGTCCTTTTCCGTGTGACCGGCGCCGATGAAGGTTTCCTCGTAGGCCGAAGGTGCGGTGAGAAATAGTCCCTTGGTCACAAGGTTCATCCACCACTTGTGCCACATCGTCTTGTCAATCCCAAGGGTTTCCCGAAAATTTTTCGGGTGCTTGTCGATTCCGAAGAATACCGTCCACATGCCCCCAATTCCCGGTGCCACCGCTTTAATCCCGTGGCGGCGGATGGAGTCTTCCACACCCTTCCTATACTTTTCCCCGAGCTTGTTGATGTGCTTGTAGGCATCATTTGTCACGACTTTGGTCAGACAGGCGATGCTGGCGGCAACAGACACGGGGTTGGCATTGTAGGTTCCGAAGTGGATCACTTCACCGAGCGGATAAAACAGGTCCCACAAAGCAACGCTACCACCCAAAGCGGCAATCGGAAGGCCGCCGCCGAAGGCTTTTGACAGGCAGATGATGTCGGGGTCTACTCCCGTTATTTCGGTACCTCCGCCCGCCGCCAGGCGTATGCCCACCTTGACTTCATCAAAGATTAGCAAAATGTTGTGCCGCCGGGTGATTTCCCGTACTTGTTCCAGATATCCTTTTTCCGGAAGGCACATTCCGAAGTTGGCGACGATCGGCTCGACGATCAGAGCGGCCACTTGGCCGAGATTGCGCTGGAGACACTGTTCCAGGGCCTCGGGGTCGTTCCACGGAACGACCAGGGTGTGCTTCGCCGTATCGTACAGGATGCCTGCAGACTCAATCGTCGGAGTCGGCGCCCAGGCCGGTCCCATGTGGGACGGCCGATGAGGTTTGTCGCTGATCAGGAGGGCGTCATGCGCCCCGTGGTAGCAGCCCTCGACTTTGATGATCTTGTCCTTCCCCGTGTATGCTCGGGCCAAACGGAGCGCGTACATGGTGGCCTCCGTCCCGGAGTTGGCGAAGCGGAAGAAGCGCATAACCGGATAGCGTCTGAGCAGCTCCTGAAGCAGCTTTTCCGTGATCGGTCCGGGGATCCCGAACATGGTGCCTTTTTCGGCCTGCTCGCGAATCGCCTTGGTGATCTCCGGGTGAGCGTGGCCGCCGATGATGGCGCCGTAGCACTGGTTCATGTCGATATACTCATTGCCGTCGACGTCCCAGATCCTGCCGCCCTTTCCGTGATCGACGAAGAAGGGATAGGGTTCGTAGTAGCGGAACGGGCTACCCACTCCCCCCTGTATGGACCGTGCCGCCGCTGCGTGCAGCTCGGCGGATTTCGGTGTTCTCTTCGTATATTCTTCGATAATATTCGACAGTTCGCGCATGACATCCTCCCTGAGTGAATATAGTTTTCTGGAGTGATTATTATCCTATAGGAAGTTGTTTTGAGTCAAATTTGAAATGAAGGTGCTATTCTTATTATTCGGAATTCCGGGAACACCCACGGATCGGTCGAAGATTTGGTGGTGCAATCCAAGATTCCACATAATGGTAAATCGACCGGACGCTCAAATTTGACAAATTCCCGGGTTTCGGGTGAAGTAGAATCTATAATAAAAGAAATGAGTCGGGAGATTAGGAATGGAAACGGTACTGCGCGGTCGGAGTTCTGAAGTAAGAATCGATTCCCAAGGTCCGGTAGTTATGATCGGGGAAAAAATAAATCCCACCGGGCAAAAGAAACTGACCGAAGCTCTGAAAGAGGACAATTACGGATACGTCAAAGAGCTGGCGGAGAGACAGCTCGAGCATGGTGCTCACGTGCTCGATATCAACGTGGGAGTTCCCGGCCTCGACGAAGTCGCTCTGCTGCCGAGGATCGTAAAACGGATCGTCTCCGACTTCGATGTGCCGCTGTGCCTCGACTCTGGTAATCCTGAAGCTTTGGCGGCAGGACTGAAGGAAGTCTCGGGCAAGCCCTTGGTGAACTCGGTGAACGGTGAGCATGACCGTCTGGAAGCGGTGTTGCCGCTGGTCAAAGACCGTCAAGCTGCGGTTATCGGATTGACTATGGATGAGCAGGGGATCCCGACCGATCCGGAACGGCGTCTCGCCATCGCCGAGAAGATCCTCAACCGCGCCGTTCAGCTGGGTATCCCCAAACAGGACGTGGTTATCGATACACTCGTGCTCACGGTGGGCGCAGATCAGAATGCGGCGAAGGTAACATTGAGGACGATCGAGTTGGTCAGGGAAAGGCTCGGCGTGAATATCAACCTGGGAGCGAGCAACGTGTCCTTCGGGCTCCCCGACCGTCAGACCATCAATCAAGCTTTTATGGCGTTGGCGATCGGTGCCGGTGCCAACTGTATGATCACCGATCCTGTGAAGCTCGCCCGCTCAATCCTTGCCTGTGATCTCATTTTGGGGAGAGATCCCTATGGGAAAAGATACATCGTCTCTACCCGGAAACGGCTCGCCTGATTGCTTCACGAAAGCAGCAATAACGGACGGTATATTCAGATATCAATAGGAGAAGTTGGGAATGGACATTTTGAAACAGATGGCCGAGGCGGTAATTGCCGGGGACGCTGAGCATTGCGTTTCCCTTGCCAAACAGGCAATGGAGAACAACCTGGATCCCGTTGAAGTTATTCAGCAGGGATTCTCCAAGGGAATGGACACGGTCGGAGGGAAGTTCGAGAGTGGGGAAATGTTCCTTCCTGAGATGATGCAGGCGGCAGAGGCGATGAAAGGCGGTGTGGCCGTGTTGAAGCCCGCGATCGAGTCAACCGGATCGGGAAGCCTTACGGAGTTCGGAAAGGCCGTGCTGGCGACCATCCAGGGCGACATGCACGATATCGGGAAGAACATCGTGAAATTGCTCTTGTCCACATCGGGCTTTGAGATCATCGATTTGGGGAAGGATGTAAAAGTAGCGGTCATAATCGACAAAGCCGAGGAAATCCATGCCGACGTGATAGGAGTATCCGCATTGATGACCACGACCATGGGCTACATGCCTGAGCTGATTCAAGAGCTGCAGGAGCTCGGAATAAAAGAAGAACTGCCCGTAATGGTGGGAGGCGCCCCGGTAACCGAGGAGTGGGCGAAAGAGATAGGAGCCGACGGTTACGCTAAGGATGCGGTCGGGGCGGTCAGGACCGCCAAGGGACTGGCGAAGAAGTAGCGGGAAGGAGTGAGTGGTTATGGTAACGTTTTGGGAGGTCCTTGAGCGATGCGGCAAAGGCCAGCGGATGCAGGAGTCCGATTATGACGCCCTGTTGTACAAGTCGGTGTCGAAGCTGATCGAGAAGTACGACATCAAATTCGATCCTGGACAGATCGTTCCCGACGATGATTCCCTCGCGGATCGGGCCTACGAAGCGGCGGTAGAGCTGTTCGAGCAGGTCGGGTTTTACTGTCTCGATACAAAACGGGTGGTGCGCTTCAGCCGCAGTGAGATCGAAGAACGAGTGGCACTGGCCCCCGATACCTATACCTGGGGCGAGGGAAAGGACCGGGGAGTGACCTACAGTAGAAAGGTCGAAGATCTTCGAGATCCCTCTTTCGTGGCTTCCGGTCTCGGCGTTCCGGTCCCCCAAGATATGTTCGTAAAGGTATGCCAGGCGATCGCAAGTGTCCCCTTGGCCGATGCGTTTTGCGGAGTGTCTCTTCAGGATACGTTTCGCGGAATCCCCATCAGGGCAGGTCATCCGGTTGAGGTTGCGGCGGCGATTTGGGATGTATCGAAAAGACGGGAGGCTGCACGGCTGGCCGGACGGCCCGGGTTGGGCTTGTATGCCATGATCTCCTGTGCCGAGAGCACAGCGGCGATCATTGCCGCTGCAAGGGAGCAGTTCGGAGCCTTGCCGGCGGATGTAACCCAGAACGGGGCGATCGCCGAGTTGAAGGTAGATTTTGCCCGGATGAACAAGGTGCCCTGGCAGACGGAGAGCGGAGCGGGGATTGCCGGATTGTACGGACCGCTCATGGGCGGATACGCGGGGGGGCCCGAAGGGACCATGTTGACTCAAATAGCCCACTTCTTTCTCGGGCTTTTTGCCTTCAACGCCGATTATCACATTCCTTTTCCGATCGATCTCCACCAGGTATGCAACTCGACCTCTCCCATGCTCTGGCTGGTCAGTGTGTACTCCCAGGCTCTGGCAAGAAACACCCACCTTCTCAACGAGTCGGTATCCATGGCCGCAGCCGGACCTGCCACCAGGATGCTCTTTTATGAGCTGGCTGCCCATGCCGTCACCGCGACGGTTTCGGGGGCAAACCTGGTAGCCGCGGGTATTGCCAGAGATAAGTACCCGGAGCGGGTATCGACACTGGAGATTCAAACCGCTTCGGAGGTCGGCCACATTGTGGCGCGAATGGGGATGACCCGAAAGGAAGCCAACCCGTTAGTAAAAGCACTGCTTAGTAAATATGAGAAGGATGTCCCGGATGCTCCTCTTGGAAAGAAGTTCAGCGAGATCTATGACATGGAGAAGGTAACCCCATTACCGGAATATCTGAAGCTTTATGAGTCGATTCGCGAGGAGCTGGCAAAGCTCGGATTAAACTACTCCCTGCTGTGAATGGAGTCTGCCGCCGGCAGAAAGAAAAAAAATTTGGCTTGGGCTGCATAGGATTTTAACCAAAGCGATGTTTTGGAGGTATTGAGAATGAAAGGATTCACTGGGAAATTGGTGGGATCCCTCTGCCCGATCACAGACGAGGAATGTAAGAAAGTACACAAAGCGGCTGTTCGCGTTCTGGAGCAGGGCGGCATGCGCTGCGATGATCCCCGGGCGGCAAAGATGTTTGAAAAGGTAGGCTGCAAGGTGGAGGATGACGGCAAGCTGGTGAAGATTCCGGAGAAGGTGATTATGGACGCCTTCAAGAAGTGTCCGGGCAGCTTCACGATATTCGGCCGCGATGCAGAGGGTAACAATGATATCCGTATCGGCGATGGGGAGGTTCACTTTGCCACGGTTACGGGTCGCTACCTGAGAGACATCCGCACGGGGGAAAGGCGTCAGGCAACCCGGGCAGACGCTGTCGACGGGACACTGATGGCGGATGCCTTGGAGAATGTGCACAGTCTGTATAAAGCGGTGATGTGGCTGTACGACGAACCGAAGATCTGCAACTCCCAGATGCTTGTCGGAGAGATGATGAAGTATACGGATAAGAGCATGACCTGGGTGTACAATACCGGAGCGGAGCACGAGGTTCCTGATCTGATTAAACTCTGGCAGATTGCCGCGGGAGGCGAGGAGGCGTTGAAGAAGAAACCCCACGTTCTCGGTCATGTGATCGCCAATCCGCCTCGGGTTATCGACGTGAACTACACCGACTGGTTGATGGGATTCTGTGATGCGGGGCTGCCGATAACCGTCTACAGCGCACTGATGGGCGGTGCCACAGGACCGGCTACGCTGGCGGGAATGCTGGTCCAGGTGATCGCAGAAACCCTGGCCCTGGTGGTTCAAACCCAGAGCTACAAGCCCGGCCACCCGCTTTGTTTCTGCAGCTTCAACCCGGCTATGGACATGCGAACCGGTTTGTGGCAGTTCGGGAACCCGGAGTACGGGACTGTGGGGGCCGGTATTTCTGCGATGGCCAAATTTTATGGAGTTCCCTGTGTCGGATTCACGATTAACGATTCCTGCGACACGGATGAGCAGGCCGCCTATGAAAGTGCCTTGAAGAACTACACCTACGCCTTGAGCGGTATCAGCTTGATTTGGGATATCGGCGGTACCGCCGGTTTCAACTACGTGGACTGGGCGCATATGTGCATCGAAAATGAAGTGGCCGGCTTCATCGGTCACTATCTCAAGGGAATCCGAATTGACGAGGAGAGACTTTCGGTAGACGAGATTCTCAAAGTTGGTCCGCTTCCCGGCAGCTATCTCCGGGAAGCGCATACGAGGAAATGGTATCGGGAGGAATTTTTTATTCCCAAGTTGAGCAATCGTGACTTTTTCGAAAGCTGGGAACGGGGCCATACGGACTTGCTGGAGAAGGGAAAGCAGCAGGCATTGAAGATACTGGATTCCCATGAATCCCCGGTGCCGATGGACGTACAGAAACAGATCGATGAGTACCTCAACCATGTAAAGAAACGGGACGTGGGCGAGGCGGACAAACCCCCGAAACGTAAAGAATGATTTTTGTGGATACAGGAGGACAAGATGGACCAGGAATATTTTGACAGGCTGGCGCAGGCCGTCGTCGACGGCGAGGCGGATGCAGCCGTACAGCTGGTGAATGACGGTCTGGGAAAGGGAGTCGACCCGATCGATGCTGTTGAAAGGGGTTTGGCCAGAGGGATCATGAAGGTCGGGGAAGACTTCGGAGCCGGGGAAGTATTTCTTCCGGAGCTGATCATGGCCGCGGATGTTATGAAGAAGGCCACATCGATTCTAGATGAAAAAATCAAGGCATCGGGGACGCCTCGCACGACCCTGGGCAAGATAGTGATAGGAACGGTGAAGGGCGATATACACGACATCGGGAAATCAGTCGTTGCAGCGGTACTGCAGGCGAACGGCTACGATGTGGAGGATATAGGCATCGATGTGGCGGTTGACGGCTTTATCCAGTCGGTGAAACAGAACAATGCCGACGTCCTCGGGATGTCTACCCTGCTGACGCTTCCTCTTCAGGTCATGGGGGAGGTAATCGCCGCGATGAAGGAGGCGGGGCTTCGAGATAGAGTCAAGATCATCGTAGGAGGCTGTCCGGTTACTCAGGAGTTCGCTGAGGAGATCGGCGCCGATGCCGTGGGTTTCGACGCCGCCGATGCGGTGAAAAAGGTAGGCAAGCTTCTTGGTCGTTCATAAGCGAATAGGAGAACACGATCCTGAGACGGCGGCGGATAGTATCTCTGCGGCCATCTTTTTTTATTCCCTCGATTGTTTCACTATTTGGAATAGAAATTTCAATGAAAGGTGTTGCCTGTAATCAGTATTAGTGCTCTAGTATCTCAGAACGAGGTTCGGATGACATCGATAGAGAAGGTATATAGAATCCTTGAGCTGCTGCGAAGGCACTACAAGACCGGACTGACAAACAAGGAACTGAGCAATCGACTGAAGATTCCCGCCTCAACCTGCTATCGCATTATGAAGTCCTTGAAAAAATTTGATTTCGTATCACAGCGAAAGGTCGACAAGCGATTCTTCTTGGGGTTTTCTCACCTGCGATACGCAGACGCTCTGGTCGGTGGAATGGACGTACCGGCAATATGTCTACCTTATTTGGAAAAGCTGCACGAGTCGACGAAAGACACGACGTTTCTTACCGTATTCAGCGGACAGCATTCGATCGTTGTAGAAATCTGCGGCAACATAAATGTATTGATGTCGATCGCCCGCGGCGAAGTGATGCCCATGCATTGCGCTGCCTCCGGCAAGGTGATACTGGCTTTCCTCCCGGAACCGGAAAAATCCCGCCTGCTGGAGTCTCTGGACTACCACGTTTTCACCGAGCGGACAATTACGGATCCGACCGAACTCAAAAAACAGCTAAGGGAGATCCACAAAACCGGTGTCGCCTTCAATTTCCGAGAATTCCATACTGATACAGTAGCAATTTCCTCCCCCATTTTTTCGAGACACGGAAAAGTAATCGGCGCGGTAGCAATCGTTGGAATTGCCGAAACGCTCGATCACAAGACAATCGCTTCGTACTCGTACTCTAGGCTCATGTTGACTACGAGTAGAGAGATCACCGAGGAATTGGGGGGTGAGCTTCCCACCTGGCTCGGTCGTGAAGCTGAACCGAAACCAAGTTCACACGGATTGTAGCTCATTCCGTATACTGTTAATTTCTTTGTTGGCTTTTTTTGCACTCCTTACAGTTTGCGTAATATAATATTCCTTCGCCCGGTACCGTACATCAGTGACGTTACATCAGAATTGCAGGACACCAGGCTGATTTGAGCAGCGGTAGCGACGGAATCAGGGAAAACGTTTGGTTCCTACAATCGCTGAGCTAGGGCAACGCCATGACCTACCGGCAGTTTCTGGGTGGTTATGGGATTGGTGTTGCCCTTCTGCTCGAGCGAATGGATCCTTCCTGCGATCCTCTGGGACCGGAGAACATCCTGGGGTTCGCGGCCGGATTGGACGGAATTCTGTTCCGGCAGATGCCCGACACGCCGGTATATTTGTTGGTCGAACCTGATCCTGACGGAATCCCAAAGGCGCAAGTTTTACCGACCGCACAGTTGTGGGGCAAGGATTGCTACGAAACGGAGGACCTGCTCAAGGAGC
>JAGLQP010000269.1 GCA_023136785.1 Spirochaetales bacterium | reverse complement strand
TTTATCTTCCTTCTGACCTACGGCGCCCTGGTTTCGGCGGATCCGTTTATCGAGGAGAGCGCCGAGATCATGGGAGCCTCTCGCTGGAGAGTCATCCGGACCGTGACCCTGCCTCTTGTTATCCCAGCCATCATAGCCGGCGCCCTGGTCGTCTTTATGCGGTCGGTCGGGAATTTCGGGGTTCCCGCCATTCTGGGCGGGAACTTCTACGTGCTGCCTACCTTGATCCACTTTCAGGTCATCGGATTTTTCAACTTGAACGCAGCCGGGGCCATCGCCATGGTCAACGTCGTGTTGGTAGGCGCTGCCATACTCCTCTCCCAGTACGTCACAGCCAGGCGTTCCTACGTCACCATCACCGGCACCACCCAGGCCGCCCGGATATCCTCGAGCAAGGTCTTGAAGTGGGTGGGCACGGTTTTCTGCCTGGGGGTGATCTTTTTCTCGCTGCTCCCCCACCTTACCGTCATTATCACCTCCTTTACCGAGGGCTGGGCGGGCACACGATATCCGACCAAATTCTCATTTCAGAATTACCGGAGGATCTTCGAGATCGCCTTGACACCGATCAAAAACAGCCTCTTTCTGGCCACTACGGCCACCCTGATCGCCTCGGTAATCGGCACCCTCCTGTCCTACATCAATGTGCGGAAGAATTTGAGAGCCCGATGGATCTTGGATCTGACGGTCATGCTGCCCTTTATCCTTCCGGGAATCGTCGTCGGGGTGGCTCTCCTGATCGGTTTCTCCTCCGGAGTGCTCATCCTGAGCGGCACCTGGATGATCATGGTGGTCGGCTTCTTCATCCGGCGCATGCCCTACATATTCCGGTCCACCACCGCTTCGTTGAGCCAGATCGACGTGGCCATGGAGGAGGCCTCCTCTATTGCCGGGGCTTCGTGGCTGACCACGTTCAGAAAGATCACCCTCCCCCTGATGGTTCCCGGCATTCTGGCGGGGGCGGTAATTTCCTTCTCCACACTGATGGGGGAGCTGTCCACCACCGTCATCCTCTACTCCGCCCGCTGGAAAACGATCACCGTGGCCATCGTGGAATACCTGTTCTCCGCCACCATCGGCCCGGCCTATGCCCTGGGTACGATCCTGATCGTTCTGGTCCTGTCCGCAATAACCCTGGCCAACCGTATCCTCGGACGGAGGATGGCCCAGATGTTCAAGATGATGTAAAGATCAGGAATTGGTCGTCAGAGCCCGAATATCTCTGTCAGGGAAGCGGCAACACTAGAGGCTGTGGCCTTGGCCGCTTTTCGTACCTCCAGAGGAGCATCAGCCATAGCTACGCCGAATCCGGCCAGGGCGATCAGTTGCTCGTCATTGACGCTGTCACCGAATGCCACCATCCGGGAGAGGGGGATATCCGTATACTCGCTGATTTCCTGTAGCGCCGCCCCCTTGGACACGCCGGCAGGCATCGCCTCCAAATAATCGCTTTGTGTCAGGAGCAGATTAACATCAGGAAACTGTTTGAGAGCCAGGCGCCCAAGCTCGAGCAAACCGGGTTCTTCACCGACGATCTGGATTTTTATCGGCTGATCACCGTGAACCACTGCTGCCAGGTCGTTGAGTTCTACACAGTGTAGTCCTTCAAGAAGAATAAATTCCGCCAGTATGGGGGTGAGCTGGAACACACAGGGACAGCTGGAAAGGGGATCTGTGTACAAGAGGCATTCCAAATCAGCTTCCCGAGCTCTTTGCAGTAATATCAGAGCCGGCCCCTCGGGCAGCCTCCGCTGATACAGTATTTCACCGCTGACGGGATGGACGATTGCCGCACCGTTACACAGAATTACCGGGAACTCGATCTGCAGCTTTTTGACGTAGGGAAGAGCGGATTCAAAGGTCCTCCCCGTGGCCAGGGTGATCTCCGCGCCTCTCCGCCGAACTTCCCGAATACAATCAAGATCTTCCGCCTTCATTTGAAGGTTCTCGTCCACCAGGGTTCCATCCAGATCAAAGACGACCAGTCTGTACTGCTGAGGGTTCCCGGCATCGCTCATATTCGGGAAGGACGGAGGTGTTCTCGATAACACGGCGGATGCACCTATTCCTTGAGAGCGCCGCCGGCCAGGCCGATGACAAAGTACTTTTGGAAGAAGGAGAACAGAATCAGAACGGGAACGATGGCGATGAAAGAGGCGGTGCCGAGCAGGCTCCAATCCACCTCTCCGTGCTCGCCGATAAAACGGTAGAGCTCGACCGTATACGGCCGAACCGTAGAGGTCAATGTCATGGCGATCATGAACTCGTTCCAGGAGCGAAAGAAAGCAAATATAGAGGCGGCGGCCACTCCCGGAGCCGCAATCGGGAAGGTAATTCTGAAGAAAGCCTGGAGCTGGGAACAACCGTCGATCCGGGCGGCCTCCTCGATTTCGACGGGGATGGTATCGAAATACCCTTTCAACAGCCAGGTATTCATCGAGACGGTGCGCACGGCATAGATGATCATCAATCCAATCCGCGTGTCGTACAGGCCGTAGAGGGAGTAGAGCCGGTACAGGGGAATGATCACCGCCAGCAGCGGCACCATCTGCATCAGCAGGATCAAGACGAGGATCTGATTCCGCAGGGGAAAGCGGAAGCGGGAAAAGCCGAATCCCGCCAGCATGGCACTGACCGTGCTGATCAGCGTTGCACCTATTGCTATGACGATGCTGTTCAGATAGGAGGTAAAACCGAATTTGGATCGAAACAACAGTTCGCCAAAGTTGCCCAGCGTCGGGTGTCTCGGTATCAAAGTCGGAGGATATCCGATCGCCTCACCGGGCAGCTTGAAGGTCGCGCTGAGCAGCCAGTACAGCGGTACCACCGTGAACAGCGCCCAGAGGACGAGAAGAATATAGGTCAATACTCTCCAGATAGGCTTCGGATTCATCGCTTCTGCTCCGCTACCTTCTCACGGTTCAGTCTCATATACAACAGCGTGAGCACTAGATTGATGACGAGAATCAGCACGGCGACGGCGGCACCGGTACCCATATGGCCGTACTCGAAGGCCTGATGATAGAGAAACACGGCAATGACCTCGGTCCTGTATAGAGGACCGCCGTTGGTCATGGCATAGATGAGATCGAAAAAGTTGACCGTATACATCGAGATCAAGACCAGGTTGATCATGAGGAACGGCCGGATCAGAGGAAAGGTTACGAAGCGGAACTTTTGACCGGCTCCGGCTCCGTCTACGGTAGCGGCTTCATACAGTTCGTAAGGAATACTCTGCAGACCCGCCGTCTGCAGCGTGAAGCTGAAGGCGGTACCGTGCCACACATTGGCTACAATCAGGCAGGGCATGACCAAATTCAGGTCGTTGAGCCAACTGGGCAGGTTCGTGACCCCGATCAGTACGAGCAGGTGATTGAGCACACCAAGACGGGGCTCATACATGAAGCGCCAGGATATAGCGATCACAATCGCGCTGGTTACCCAGGGCAGGATGAATATGGCCCGAAAGATGTCTTTACCCCGCACCCACTTCTGGTTAACCAGCAGGGCCATGGCCAGACCGAAGCCCAACTGTCCCGCCATGCTCCCCGCCACGAAGTATAAGGTGGCCGGTAAGACCTGGGTGAAGAAACCCGGTCCCAAAAAGGTGAATATTTTCAGGTAGTTCTTCAAACCAACGAAGGTCTGGCGGTTGAGCGAGGCCAGTTTGACCTCGTGGAGACTCAATAGTACCGCCTGGATGAGGGG
>JAGLQP010000268.1 GCA_023136785.1 Spirochaetales bacterium | reverse complement strand
ATCCTACGCCATCCCGCCGGGTTTGCTCTTCTCCGCAGCCTTTACCTTGGGAGCTTTGTACAAGAACAACGAGCTGATCGCGATTTTGGGTTCAGGAATCAGTCTGTCCCGTTTGGTTCTGCCCTTTATTCTCACCGGCATCCTGCTCAGCGTGTTCGGTTTTTTCTTCGAGCAATACTACGTCATAGACACATTCATACGGAAAAATGAACTCTACAGAGAAGCGGTGAGGCAGGAAATAAGTTACAGCAACACCAATGTCACGGTGATCAGTGAAGACGCAGCAACGATCTACCAGGTTGACTACTTCAACGACAAGAAACAGACCATCACAGATGTGATGATCATCCAGAGGGGCAAACGCGGCGAGTTTACCGCACGCATTGACGCCGATTGGGGCGAGTGGAGCGGGCAGCACTGGATCCTTCACAACAGCCGCCTGTACAGCTGGGACGAACAGGGGGATACGGTCGTAATGAGACGCAACGCCCTCTACGAGGCCAGGGAACTGGTGGAACCGCCGGCGACTTTTCGCAAGACCACCCGCAACGTGGAGGAGATGAAGAGCGATGAGGCCTGGCTGTGGATCGAAAAGCTCAAGAGAGCGGGGCTACCCTACAGAGGGGCGCTTACCGAGTACTACAAGAAGTTCTTCTTTGCACTGAGCCCGTTTATCGTTGTGTTGATCGCTACCGGGGTGGGCGGTCGATTCAAACGGAATATTCTCCTGATGAATCTGTTGACCGCCCTGGTGGTGAGCGTAGTGTACTACGTGCTTCAAATGGTGTCGGTGATATTGGCGAAAAACGGGCTGCTACCGCCCCTGGCCGGGGCGGGGCTGGCTTTCGTGATCTTCCTGGTCGTCGGTGCGCTGACCCTGAGAACCGCCAGAAGCTGAAAGTGCTTTCGAACGACAGATGATTCTTACGATTCACCACAAAGATCCTGATACACGAGCCAGAGCCGGCACCCTGAATCTTCCCCACGGCTCGGTAGAAACTCCCGTATTCATGCCCGTGGGAACGAATGCCACGGTGAAGGCCATCACCAGCGAGCAGCTGGAGGCTCTCGGGGTCAACTTGATTCTAGGAAACACCTATCATCTGTTCCTGCGACCGGGGCTCGAGGTGCTGGAACGCTGCGGCGGGTTGCATTCCTTTATGTCCTGGCCGCATAATATTCTCACGGATTCGGGGGGATATCAGGTTTTCTCCCTCGCTCCTTTTTGCAAAGTAGAGGAACAGGGAGTGGCGTTCAAATCCCATATCGATGGCTCCCGCTTTCAGCTGACCCCCGAGGATGTCATAGACATTCAGAACGTCATGGGAAGTGATGTGCTGATGGCCCTCGATGTATGCACCCCACCGGGAATCGGCGAGGAGGAAGCTCGAACTGCTTTGGAACTGACCACGGTTTGGGCCAAGCGAAGCAAAACCCGTTGGCAGCAGTCGGACAGGAGTACGGAGGGGCACCTGTTCGGAATTATCCAGGGCAACTTCTTTGCCCATCTGCGAAAGCAAAGCGCGGAACAGCTGCTCGAACTGGACCTTCCCGGGTATGCCATCGGCGGGCTCTCGGTGGGGGAGGGCTTCACCGTTTTCCAGGAGTACCTGGGCGTGAGCGCCGGGCTGATTCCGGACACCTATCCCCGCTACCTCATGGGGGTGGGAACCCCCGAATATATCCTCGAAGCGGTCGAACAGGGCATCGATCTGTTTGATTGTGTGTTTCCGACCCGCACGGCCCGCAACTCCCAGGCCTTCACAAGCCTGGGACTTCTGTCATTGAAAACAGAGGCGGTCAAGCTTGATCTTCTGCCCATCGACCCGGAGTGTTCCTGCAGTACCTGCCGCAGATACTCCCGAGCCTATCTGCGGCATTTGTTCAAGACCAAAGAGATCCTGGCGGCCATGCTCACCACCCAGCACAACCTCGCCTTCATCCAATCATTGATCGTGTCCATTCGTCAGGCGATCAGGGACAGGCGTTTTAGACAGTTCAAGAATGAATACCTGCGGCGCTACACCGGCTCGGGGAGATAAGCAAAAGGAGCTGAACGGGGAGGGCTGAAATGCCGAATATCAGACTGGGTGCAATCCCCTGAGAGAGCAACGAGGTCACGTGGAAACACAGTTTGCAGAGCCGCAGCCCGACGACAAGACCCGAAACAGTAACGTTGTCACGGTACTGGTGATGGCCTGTACCCTGCTTTCCAGGCTGCTCGGATTCATGCGCATCGCAGTAATCGGCGCGCTCTTCGGCGCTTCCGGAACCGCCGACGTTTGGAATGCGGTGTTCACGATTCCCAACAACCTCAGGAAACTGATGGCCGAAGGAGCGCTCTCCTCCGCCTTTATTCCCTCCCTGTCGGCAAGTTTGGTTGAGGATAGCTCGCCTCGGGAGGCCCGGCTCATTACCAGGAAGATCATCACCCTGCAGCTGATCATCCTGCTGCCCCTGGTGATCCTCTGTGCCCTGTTCTCCCGCCAGATCGTAGGCGTCCTCCTGGCCTTTCCAGAAGCGGAGAAGATGCAGCTGTCCGTCGATCTGTTCCGCTGGGTGTTCGGCTACCTTCTGTTTATCAGCCTGAGTGCCGTTCTCATGGCTGTGCTGAACTCCCACGGCGTTTTTGTGATACCCGCCCTGACACCGGTGCTGTTCTCAGTGTGCGTCATCTCCGCCACCCTGCTGTTCTACCGCTGGATGGGGATATTCTCGATGGTCATTGGGATCTTGAGCGGCGGTATCGCCCAGATACTCTGTCAGCTGCCCCGGTTTTTGAGACTGGGTTACGATCTTAAACCGGATTTTTCCTTTCGACATGAACGTTTTCACAGAATCATAAAAGCCTGGTTGCCCGTTTTGGGATCTGCCGCTATCTTCGCAGTTACCCAGCAGATCGCCGTGCTCTTCGCCAGCGGTTTGGAGGACGGCAGCACCTCGGCTCTGATCTATGCCCTCGTGTTCTTCCAGTTGCCCTTTGGGATCTTCTCCATCTCCATCATCACGGTGCTGTTTCCCCGTATGAGCCGGCAGGCGGCCCGGGCAGACAAGAAGGGACTGACAGAGACTGTCAGTTACGGCCTTCGCTACATCATGGTTCTGCTCGTGCCTGCCGCTCTGGCCTACATTCTGTTGGGGGAGAGAATCATTTCCGTTGCCCTCGAGCGGCGGGCCTTCACCGCCCTTGGAGCCTTGAGAACATCCCGCGTCCTGACCGGCTACTCTCTGGGTCTATTCAGCCTGGGCGGATTCACCTTTCTGCAGCGATTCTTCTATTCCAATCACGAATTCAAGAAGCCCCTGATAGCTGCCGCGGTGGTCAGCATTTCGGATATCCTGCTGTCGCTGTGGCTTAAGGAGACGAGGCTGCGGGTCACCGGGTTGGCGGTGGCCAATTCTATCGCTTTCAGCGGGGGTTTCATTCTGCTGCTCGTGTGGGCTGGAAAAACTCTGGGTTCGCTGCGGGGTAGGGTCATTCTCAAGACCGCGGGAAAGATGGTTTTATCCCTCCTGCCATTCGTTGCCTTCATCCTGATCTATCTACACCTGAGCGCATCGCTATGGACACCGGGAAGTTCCCTGAGGAATCTATTTCTGCTCCTGCCGGCAGCAGCGGGAGCAGCGGCGATTCTGATAGGAATGTACCGGGTTCTCGGGGTGGAGATGGTCAAGGATCTGAGAAGGAGAAGAGGAGACTCATGAAAACACGAAATTTCG
>JAGLQP010000267.1 GCA_023136785.1 Spirochaetales bacterium | reverse complement strand
GGGCCGATCATGCTTCGAAGGCGGGTAACGTTGAATCCGGTGGTGTACAGACCCATATCGTTAAAGCCGATCATCCCCACCCGTGCTCTGCGCAACTTTCCGGCAACCTGGGCGGCCCGGCCGAACTTGACGATACCATCCACATCCATGGGAGAGTCGGGAGCATTGAACAGGTACTTAAACTTGATACCCCACAGCTCCATGGGATAGCGCAGAGCGGTCGTTCCCGCACCTGCAGCCGGGGAGATCAGGGTGTCCCCCTCGGTAAATCCGCCGAAACTGTACAGCACCATCGGCTTATTCCGAAACTCAAAGAGCACGCGGGTCACTCCCCGGACTTCGATCCAGTTGATGATATTCACGATAAGAAAATCCCAGTTCTCAGGCTTAAGATCCCGGATCGCCCGTTCCGGCTCCTCGCCTTCTCCGAACACAGGATCGGTCTTAATAAGTTCGATCCCCGCTGCCTCGAGCTGTTTCTCCGCCCGGGTACTGATCTCTTTCAGCCGCTTCGGCTCGTAGAACATGGTTCCGAAGCTGACATACCCTGCTTTTAACGCTTCCATACCGTCTCCTTTTCAATTTTGCTTCAATTTGTTACGCAGGAAGAACGACGAATAACCAGGTTCGTTGGCAAAATGCCCTTTGTTCCCTTGGGATTCTTCCCACTGATTCTGCCGATCAAAACACGCATTGCCGCTTGCCCCATCTCAAAGAAGGGCTGATGTACGCTGGTCAACGGTGGATCCACAAATTGTGTAATAGAAATATCATCGAATCCGATCACTCCAACATCCTCGGGTATCTTCACACCTCTTTCTTTCAGGGCCTGCATACACCCAAAAGCCGGTGGTGATCCCTGGAGGAGCCGCGATAGAGGATCAACACTCCTTCGGCACGCTGTGAATTGAGCAGCGGGGAGCCAAGTGGTTCACCGAGTTCTCCCGCCTCTGAACCACAGATAAAGACCTTATACCCCTGCTGCCGCGCCTCTGATTCGGCACCGACGTCCATGATTGCCTTTTCGACCTTTTCCCAAGTTTTTTCAGAAACGTAGTCGTTGCTGTGCAGAACTCGAGAGACCGTCTGACGCGAAACCTGGGCTCGTTCGGCCACATCATCCATGGTAACACTTTTTCTCTTCATACCTTCGCTTACCCTCCGTCATTATCCGTTTTGAAGAATAAATATTCTACACATTTCCCGACGGCTACAACTAACTTTTATCACTTCGACACAGGCTCCTCTGGCTCGATGCATCCTCCACTCCTCATCACAGAGTCCGCTATGTGTAAACAGCGTATCGATCTCCTTCAGCTCAGCAAAACTGACGGCTGATCCCATCAACCCCGAAAAAAGCCTTATCCACATGCAGCATCATCAGCGCTTTCTCAGGCCTTGCTGCCGCACACATCTTGTCGCTCGAGTCTCATCTCTCCACCAATTATAATCGCCCTACACCAGGGGGCCATGGTCTCAAGACGAATAATGGAGTTGGTAAGTACGACAAGGTGGTCCAATTGAGAGCTTTGAATTCTTAAGGAAAGAGCCTCGGTCATCCTATAAACCGTTGTTCCCGCATCCAGGAAAATTCGATCGTGGTTCCGGACGATTTCCGCTACCCGCTGCCCAATAACGCTTTTCTCTTTCTCTCTGTTGGATAATGCGACGCTGATCTTGTGGGCAAGGTTAGCCCGCCGCCTTGATACTTTCTTCCCGGCTAAGTATCATTGTTTTAAGGCCTGTGTAAAAGATGCTTAACGGCGTGGTACTGAGAAAACTGCGATCTTGGGACGATACTCTGGAAGAACTCTATTCGCTTGGATCGGTTACCCTTGATCTGTTAAAGGATGATTGGCGCACGTTGCGTGCCGCTGAACGAGATCTCCAGATTCTTATTGAGATTGTGGTAGATGTGTGCCAACGACTTATATCACTGGCAGGAGAGGCCCCAGCAGAAACAGGAGCTGAAGCGGTAAAACGGTGCGTTAAACTTGGAGCTCTTTCCTCTTCAGAACCCTATAGAAAGATGATTCAATTCCGTAATTTCATCGTTCTCCGATATGAGCAGGTAGATACTTCGATTGTTGTTTCAATACTAGATCATAATTTGGGTGACTTTAAGCGTTTTCGAGAGCAAGTACTCTCTTACCTGGAGAAGCAGAAGGAAAACAGTGAAAAAATTAACTTGGAAGCTGCCGAAGAAGTGTGGCAATCCTACCCGCAGATTATTTCAGTCTGGCTATTTGGTTCAGCGCAGGATGGAGAGCTCTCGATGGGCGCTGACCTGGATTTCGCTCTGCTGTTTGAAGCCCAGCCACCACTAGATGAACTGGCTTCAATCCGAGCTGATCTGCAGGAAAACCTGCAGGTAGATGACATTGATCTTACCTCCCTCAACAAAGCTGGTCCGGTTTTGGCCTTTCAAGCAGTCTCCGGCCGGCTCGTCTTCTGCCGGGACCTCGACAAGAAAGTGGATTTTGTTTCTCTTACAGCCCGTGAATATGAGGAGGCCATGGCCTTCATGGAATGGGGAATAAAAGCACGACAGCAGGTCTAAGTAGAATCAGCACAATAGAGGCAGATCCTTTGAACGATCCGGTCGCCTCTTCTACCTCTTTATGGTGATCTAGATTGCGGTCACCCGGCAGAACATGGGCGCCGGATTCTGCCAGGGTCAGGCTGATACTGCAGCCGACACCGCGGCCGGCACCGGTTACCAGTGCTATCCTTTTCTCCAAACCGGGGGTCCTGCTTGTTACCTTTTACGGCACTTACAATTTTTCTTTAGCATTACACGATAGGATTCAGAGGGTTATTTCTTCTTTCAAATTGAGCCCTTTGCCGGTCAATTTCTGGGCGTTGCCAACACCAGGTATTTAAAAGAAACACGGTGTAACACCTCTGGAGTATAAGAGAGACTTCACTACCGCTTAAGCTGACCTACCATTTTAATCGGGTAGTGTTCCGCAATGTATGTAAAATGGCTGTCACAGTGTATCAACTCTATATCTGCGACTATAGCACTGGCAGCAATTATCAGATCTGTTGCCGGAATAGTAATCCCCTTCCTTCAAAAAACTCATCCAAGGTCGGAATGGTGTAGACTCCCCAGCTAAGTTGCAATAATCCTGAAATTGTCCCAAAATCTTTTCATAAACTGGTAGGAAAGAGAGGAAGAGAAAGCGGGACGAACGCGCTCTTGTAAAACAGCAATTCGTCCCGCCCTCAAACAAGAGAGTTCATAATACTGTACATTCCGCGGGGTGTCTACGACTTCGAGAAAGTTCGTAGCCAATTTATCAGTCGATTCAGTACTCATGTTTGTCCGGCCTGTCAGTCGGCCGGCACTCTGAAGAAACACGCCTGGTACAGCAAATACTATTACAGCGAGCCGTTACGGATCCTGCGCTGTATCTGCACAGTCTGTGGGGTCACGCATGCCATCATCCCCAGTTTTTCCTTACCTGGGACCTCAATCGGAACCGAAGAAGCGCAAACCTACATCAAACTCCGGGAGCAGGGTCAAGGACGGCGGAGAGCTTCCAAGGTGTTCAGCGGAGCCAAGGCGATGAGCCCCAATCACCCGGCGGTGCTGGATGAAGCCTTTCGGGTGGCGGTGAACCGGGCCAAAGCGATCTTCGCCGGGCAGGTGGAGAAGCGGCTTCAGGGAAGCGCCTGGATTGAGGCCCTTACCGGTGAAAAGGATCAGCCGATTGTGAG
>JAGLQP010000266.1 GCA_023136785.1 Spirochaetales bacterium | reverse complement strand
CCCCGTGCCGTCGGCCATGGCGGCGGTGATGGCTACGATCCGCTCGTCCTCTTGAGCAAGATCGGCGATCGATCCGGAGAAGGCTTCCGTGAATGTGGGCGCATCCTTGGTTTCCAGCTTCCCGTCGACAATGGAAAATGGCGACACCCCGTGGTATAGAGTGGGATCTCCCTCGGCGGGGACATAGCCCTTGCCCTTGACGGTACAGACGTGAACCACGGAGGGCTTCTCGAGCTTCTTCACGTCATTCAGGATCCGCACCAGCTGCCTGAGGTTATGCCCATCGATGGGGCCGAAGTATTCGAGGCCTAGATCGGAGAACAGGGTTTCTCGAAAAAACAGGGCTTTCAGTCCCTTTTTCAAACGGTAGATAGCCTGCATCAAATCCCGCCCCACCCAGGGGATCTGTTCCACGGCTCTGTCGAACTTTTTCCTGAAACTTTGATACAGTCGGGTTACGGTCAATCGGCTCAAGTAGTACGAGATTGCCCCGACATTGTCGCTGATCGATTTCTTGTTGTCGTTAAGAATAATAATCAGATCGTTGCCGAATCCCGCGGCCTGGTTCAGTGCTTCCAGAGCCACCCCTCCGGTAAGGGCTCCGTCGCCAATCACGGCCAACACTTTGCCCCCTGCGCCCGTGAGTTTTTGGCCGGCCAGGATGCCCAGAGCCACCGATATCGAAGTAGAGGCATGACCGGTTTCGACGATATCGTGGGGACTTTCCTCCGGCTTTGGAAAGCCGCTCATGCCGTCAAGGGTCCGCAGGGTGTGGAAGCGGTTTTTTCTGCCGGTGATTAATTTGTGCGTATAGCATTGATGCCCCACGTCCCAGATGATTTTGTCATGGGGAGAGCGGAAGACTTTGTGCAGCGCCAGAGTCAGCTCGACAATGCCAAGGTTGGATGCCAGATGGCCGCCGTTCTTGCTGACCACCTCCATGATCAGCTGGCGGATCTCCTCAGCAAGGTCTTCGAGCTCCACATGGGACAGATTGTGCAGGTCCTGTGGGCAGTTAATCGTATCGAGGATCTGAACCGACGACATTCCTATTGAAACAACAGATCGACCATCCGGTTGATGTAGCTCAAGAACAGTTCGATCTTTTTCTCCTGGGTGAGTTGATAGCTCCTACGCTCTTCGACCAAGGGTTGGGCAGCGGGAGTACCGGCAGGGGGCTGACCTTCAACCTCCTCGGCCTGGATGATCTCTATGACCTCTTCGATATCCGCCGCTGTAAGAGTGGCTCCCGCCGGCTCGAGGAAGGTGCGGAACTGCAGCCGCGCATCCGCCAGCTGGGAAAAGGAGACGATCCGATCCGTGCTCAGGACCCCCGGATCAATCCAACCTGTAATCGATACCAGCTCTTCTTTGTTCTCCAGACTGAAACTACGGGTTCCCTCAACCCTCGCCTTGCCCGTGCCGTCTATCTCGGTTATCCGGGCGGCAACTTCGGTCTGAAGAGTATACACCTGCTTTCCCCTGGCGGTCTGATTACCGCCGGTGTTTATGGCCGGAAGAAAAGAGAAGAGATTCCCGAACTCGCCGCCGGAGAACTCGAAGGTAATGTGCTTCCGATCACTTGCCGAAGCATCGAAAGACAGTGAGGTGGAAGTATCGATCTGCACGAGTACGATATCCCCCTCCTGCACCGCCGTTTTTGTGCTGAGGTAGCCTTCAAAACCGGGAGTCCACAGGCTGTCTGCGAATACCCCTTCAGCCGAGATTAAGCAGAGAATCAAACATCCAAATACAAAACTTTTTCTCAATAATTTCATGAAAGCGCTCCTACGATAATTATCTGTAGGATGCAGAGATGGATGAACTATTTCTTTTTATGCCGGTTTTTCCTAAGCTTCTTCTTGCGTTTGTGCGTAGCGATTTTATGTCGCTTTCGTTTCTTTCCACAAGGCACAGATCCGCCTCCTGTTTTTCTGTCTATAAAAATCCAATTCGCTTGCCTGCTACAATATAGTGTTGCCTAGCCGCAAATGACAACTGCTATCTAGTTTTTCATCAATTATGCGCGGGAGTACGCCGACCGTCAAGAGGTCCAATCGGCGAGGAATTCCTTGATGCGGGAGCTTGCAGAAACGACTGCATCGGGACTCTCCCACACAACTCCCTCCAAGGACTTGAAAAAAGTGATCTGTCTCTTCGCGTAGCGCCGGGAGTTCCTCTTGATCATCTCTTTCACCCCACCGAGGGTCGAGCATCCCTTCTGCAAGTCGAAGAACTCCCGATAGCCTATACCACGCATCCCAGGATCGTTAAACCCAAATCCCTTGCTCAGAAGGTACTTCACCTCCTCTACCAATCCACCTCGGAACATGAGCTCCACCCGCTCGCCGATACGGCTGTACAGCTGTTCCCGCTCCCGCTTCAATCCCAACAGCAAAAACGAATACCCCTCTCGGGGTTTCGTTGGATTTGTGAAGGAAGACAGGGGTCGGCCGCTGCCTCGATACACCTCCAAGGCCCGGATAATCCGGTAGGTATCCTGGTCTTTCAGCCTGGCCCTCGTGCCTGGGTCGACTCGAGCGAGTTCATCCAGCAGCGGCTGCACTCCCCGCTCCTCGAGCTCTCGTTTCAATTCCCGCCGAATGCTCGGGTCTCCCGGCGGCGCGTCCGGCAAACCGGTGATGAAACTTCGCAGGTAGTACGCCGTTCCTCCACAGAGGATGGGCGTTTTCCCCCGCCGGCGGATCTCCGGCAGCAACCGCTCCGCTCTATGAACGAACTCCCCTGCATTGAACTGAAAGGTGGGTTCAACGACATCGATCAGGTGGTGAGGAATTCGCTCCCTGAGCTGGTCGGATGGTTTTGCCATGCCCACATTCATGTAGCGATACACCTGCATCGAATCGGCGTTGATGATTTCGATGTTGGATATGCGGGAAAACAGATTTTCTATGAACACGGTCTTGCCGACCGCGGTTGGGCCGAATACGACGATGACGGGCTCGGAGCGTATCAACTTTCCAGCCGATAGCGCACCTTTTCTGTCAGTATCTGTTTGATTGCCGTGGACACCACTTTGCCCTTGTTTGCTTCCAGCTCTTCATCCCCGGCTAGATGTATCTGAGTGGCCCGCTTTATCATTGCATTTGTTAACGTGTAGACGTTGTCATTGTATTGAATGAGTCGATCCAAAGGTATAATCACCCTCTCTCTCCAGGTAGTGTTGCGTCTAGGCTTTAGTTTTTTGTTGTATAGCAAAGATATAGGATATCGAGAAAAAGATCAAGAATAGAGTTCACCCCTTTCCCTCGAGGGCCTGTACAATTCTGTCCACTACGTAGAACTGATCGCCTTTTTCTGTATTTATAACAACAACAACAACGGGATCGGCGAAATCATAGTTATCGATATCCATTCCGTACAATTTGAGGTAGCGATTTCGATCCCTCGAATCACGCAGCTCAATATCCTGCAGAGACTGCCGCCACTGCGTACCTTCGCGCCGGGCGATGCGCCTGGCGCGAACCTTGGCGGAGGCATACAGATAGACTTTTAAATCGGCCCGCTCGAGCAGCCATATGGCCAACCGGGATGCAAGAACACAGCTTCCTTCCAGAGCCAGCTCTACCTGCCTGCGATCGAGATATCGATCGTACTGGCTGTCATTCTCGGCCAGAAGGCACAGCTGCTCGAAGGGAATCCCCCGTTCCTTGGCCATATCGTGAAATGTATAGTTGATGAGGCGAACCCCCAGTCTTTCCGCCAGGA
>JAGLQP010000265.1 GCA_023136785.1 Spirochaetales bacterium | reverse complement strand
GCGTATACCTGGGAACCTCTATCAAGCCTCTGAACGAGGAACCCATCGATCTCGACAATATCGAGCAAATCCTGTCTCGGCCCCACCTCGCTCTAGAGACGAACCTGCTACTGATCCGTATTTTGACCAAGTTGCTGCGGAACCCCGATGCTGAGGTGGCTCTGTTCGCCGCAGAGAGCATCAACGTGATCGAAAACCGTTACACCAAGCGAATAGAAGCGCTCAAGGGTAAACTAAAAGAAGAGGCAAGTGCTGATGTTCTCCGTTCTCTGGCACAGCAGTATTACGAACTTGCTCAGATGCACCCCGGAACGATTCGCAATTTCTATCTCCGGGAAGCCTTCGGATATATCAAGAAGCTCAGCAAGCTGAAGCGTCTCGGTAGGCAGGATGTCGTTCTTCTGGTTCGACTTCTCCTCACCCTTGGACTAACAGATCAGGCCAAACGGATCATCGATCAGCTCACCGACCGGGAAGATCCCTCGTATCTGCTTCTAGAAGCGGAGATCGCCTTCAAGAGAAAAGATATCACCAGCGTCCAGAAGCTCTGCGACCGTCTCAAGACACAACCTCGGCACCTGGATGAGGACAGCCAGGCCTTCCTATCCTACTGGTTTGAGGGAAACCGTTGACTGAGCGACCCACTGTCTGTTTGATCATGGAAGGTTCGTATCCCTACATCACCGGAGGTGTTTCCGCCTGGGTTCACCAGCTGATTCTTTATCTCCAGGACATCAACTTTGTTCTGTACACCATTTCCCCGGCCAGGGATCAACCGCTGCGCTACGAGCTCCCAGGCAACGTTGTCGGTCATTCGGATATGGTGCTATCTGAGCCAACCCGCAGCCGGCACCGACCCGCCAATGTTCGCGCTCTGATAGATGAGATCGCCGCGATTCATGACCCCTTGTTCGAGGGAGTTGCTCCGGAGCTGGACAAAATAGTCCGGCAAATCCCGACGGGATACTCCGTGTATGCAGACGGTATTAAAAGCGACGCGGGCTGGCGCCTTCTGACCACCCAGAACCAGAAGAAGAATCCCGCCTATCCCTTTTCCGATTACTTCTGGGCTTGGAAATCCGCTCATGATATGATGTTCGCCATTCTTGGCAATGCCGCTCCTGAGGCGGATCTGTACCACCCCGTATCCACCGGTTACGCCGGATTGGCTGCCTTGGCCGCCAAAATTCGAACGGGAAAACCCCTCATACTGACCGAGCACGGTTTGTATCACAAAGAGCGGGAGATGGAGATCCGCAAGGCTCAGTTCGTCCGGGGCTACCAGCGGGATATGTGGATCGGGATCTACAACAGCCTCAGCCGCCTCAGCTATCGCTACGCCGACCTGATCATTGCTCTGTTCGAGCAGAACCGTCGACTCCAGATCGAACTCGGCGCTCCGGGGGAAAAGACCCGGGTCATTCCCAACGGGATCGATGTACCCTTCTACTCTCAAGTTTCGCGGCAGAAAAAGGATGGATTTCATGTCGGGCTGGTAGGACGGGTGGTGCCGATCAAAGACATAAAAACCTTTATCTCCATGGCCAAGATCGCCAGCGAATCAATTCCGGAGGCGGTATTCCACTGCATCGGACCTACCGACGAGGATACCGGCTATTTCGAGGACTGCCAGATCCTGGTCGACAGCCTCAAGCTGACCGACCGCTTTCATTTCACCGGACGCCAGGATGTTCGGGAGTACTACTCCTTCTTGGACGTACTGCTTCTGACCAGCGTGAGAGAAGCCCAACCCTTGGTGATCCTCGAAGCCTACTGTGCGGGCCTACCTGTAGTGGCCACCCGGGTCGGCAATGTGGCGGAACTGCTGGACTACGACGAGCGTTTCATCGCCTCTTCCAAAGATCCGGAGAAACTGGCTGCCGGTGTGAAGTACATCCACGATCATCCGGAGGAGATGGATACGATCGTGGAGAAGAACCGGGAACGGGTGATTCGATTCTACGATCGAGACAAGGTCTTCCAAACCTACGGCGATCTGTACCGGCAGTACATCAACTCTGCTGAGCCTGCCGTGCAAACCGGCGAATCCGGGGTCGGGTAACCGTGGCTGGAATTGGTTTTGAGCTGCAGCGGGTCCTGCGTAAAGGAGGGATCGGCTCGTTTGTTAAGGTGGCCTTGAGCGGAATCATGATCGTAGCAGGCCCCTGGCTGCTTTCCATAGTCGGGATCTTCCTGATCGGTCGTTTCGCCGATTTCACCCTTCAGGAGGGCCGCGGCCTGTTTATGGGAGTGATCATCTACAGCTATGCCTTCAGCCTGTTCATCTTCGGCGGCAGTCATTACATCTTCACCCGCCTGCTCTCCGACCTGATCTATATGGAGAAGAACAGGCAGGCCGCCTCCCTGTTGGTGTTCTTCTCCCTGTTCGTCCTGGTTCTGGCCGCAGGGATCTCTACCGTGGGAATGTCTCGGATAACGCTACCGGGGATTTCCCGTCCGCTGTTGTTCAAGACCTTTGCCGTAGCCTTCTTCGTGATCATCAACCTGGCCTGGCTGCTGATGATCTTCATCAGCCTGCTGAAAAAGTATGTAGCTATTTTCCTCGTTTTCCTCGGTGGCATGACCCTCTCGATGATCGGAGTTCTTGTCTTGGGACGAATCATGGCTTTGGGAGGGGCCATGCTGGGATTTGCCGCCGGGCAGGGATTCATCGTAGTCCTTCTTCTGATCCTGTCCTTTCAGGAGTACCGGCCGGGCAAAGCGAAGGAAACGATCAAGGATCTAGTGGCCTACTTTCCCAAGTATCGCTTTCTCTTTCTCTCAGGACTTTTCTACTACTGGGGCATCTGGATCGACAAGATGGTTTTTTGGGCTACCGTGGGTCAGCCCGTACCGGGCACGTTCTTCAGGCTCTTCGATACCTACGATATCCCTGTATATTTGGCCAGCCTAACCATGATCCCGGGCCTGGTGTACTTCATCGTGGTTCTGGAAACCGGTTTTTACTCCTCTTTGAAAGACTTCCTGCAATCCTTGAGTCAGGGCATCTATGGAGACATCCAGAAGCGGAAGCAGCTTATGCTGACCAAACTGAAGCAGGGCCTGCGGGAGCAGAGCCTGTTTCAGGGGGTTATTACCGCGGCGTTTCTGATCCTGGCACCTTCTCTGGGAAGTATATTCAGCGGCATCGACGTAACGCTACTGCGAATCACCATGCTGGGCGTATTCTTCCAGCTGCTCTTCCTGACCGAGATGACCTTTCTCTTCTACTTCGAGCTGTACCTCCCCTCCTTCATCGCCGCTCTTACCTACTTCGCTGTAAATCTGGCGGGGTCGCTGACCACAGTCCTTACAGGAACGAGGTTCTTCGGGCTGAGCTATTTGGGGGCGGGGATCACCGCCTCCCTGATCTGTGCCCTGTTCCTCTTCAAAGCTGTGCGTAAGGCGGACCGCCTGATCCTGGCCCGTTATACAACTTGAGATACGAACGCCGGGGGACAGCCTTACTCCCGAGCATCTTTCATCTTGAGGAACAGGGCGGCGGTTGCTCCAAGAACGGCGGCAACTGCTGCGGCCACAAAGGCGTAGGAGTAGGATCCGCTGACAGCGGCGATCCTGCCTGCGACGAAAGGACCCAGGACCTGCCCGACACTCAACAGCAGAGAGATAAAGCCGAAGGCCGCCGCGGCCATTCTCGCGCCAAACAGATCTCCCGCCGAAGCAGCCATGATGGCCGGAACGCTCCAGGCGGTGAGGGCGAAAAAAAGGGCAGAAAGATAAAAACCGGGAAC
>JAGLQP010000264.1 GCA_023136785.1 Spirochaetales bacterium | reverse complement strand
ATACTGCATCGAAGATTTCGTAGTCCCCCTTTTGCAGATGTACGTCGTAGTGCGGGGTGATCGTATTGGTTCCCGCCACAACCCGGGCCCCGTTTTTCAACGTATCAATCGTGTCCATGACATCCCGGTCGAGCTCCGGATGGAAGAAACGGGTCAGCAGGTCATCTTCGATCGCACGTCCGCTTTTCAAGGAAAACCGCCGTGTGAACTCCTCGACCGAGATTGCCCCGGTCGTAAGCGCCTCGAAATCGTCCCGGGCGAATTCGATCATTTCCGCGCCGTTGAACTCGAGATAAGCTGAAACCTCCGGAGCCACGTTCGTGTTGCGGCTGACCACCCCGCCCATGTCAAAGATATATAACTTGAACATCCAACCCCCTTGACTTCTTACAAAAGATCTCTGATTTTCAGAGTCTGGAACTGTGTTTACCCTCTACCGGGTAAAGCTTTCGGGTAGAAAGCTCTATCCTTTGAGGGCGCCTACTGTGATTCCTTTGAGAAAATACTTCTGAAAGGAAAAAAAGACAATAATCATGGGAATGGCGGCCAGGGTTGAAGCGGCCATGATATCGGAGTAGCGCATGGGGTACAGCTCCTGAAAATAGCTCAATCCCGCCTGAATATTGCGCATCTCCACGCTGTTGGTAGCGATCGGCACCCATAGGAAAGATGATTTTCGCGTAGATGCCCCATTCGCTGCACCCGGGTGCTGAAGGGGAAGAGAAGCACAGAAATGATTAGGGCTTTGATCAACCACAGTGGAACGATTCCGGCGGTATAGCAGGAGGAATTTACTATTCGTGTTTCCGGTAGGTCGTGAGGGCTTGACCGATCCTGCCCTCGTTGGCTTAAAGCAAGCGTTCTGCTTCCTCTCGGTTGATGCCTAATATGACCATTACGATGGCAATCTTTGGTCGGTTACCTGAGTCTTCAAAGGCTTGAGCAGCAGTCTTGGGATCACAGCCGGTAGCGGTCTGAATCAGACGCTTTGAACGAACAACCAGCTTATTATTTACCGGCATCAGATCAACCATAAGGTTGTTGAAGACTTTGCCGAGTTTGATCATGGCTGCCGTGGTAATCATATTCAGCACAAGCTTCTGAGCAGTCCCGGATTTCATTCGTGTCGAGCCTGTGACGATCTCCGGGCCAACATCGATGAAAAGTCGATAGTCTGCATATTGGAAGGTCTTCGAGTTTTTATTGCAGCTGAGGGCAACAGCCGGAGCACCCAACTCCCTGGCCCGCTTGATCGCACCGATCACGTAGGGGGCGTGGCCGCTGGCCGTGATTCCGATCAGCACATCTCGAGCATTCACCCCCCTATCGTTTATTGCTTTCACGCCGTCGGCTTCGATATCCTCGGCACCCTCGATCGATCGTACCAGAGCCTCCCGCCCTCCGGCGATGATACCTTGAACCATTTCCGGCGGGGTCCCATAGGTCGGGGGACATTCGGAGGCATCCAGGACGCCAAGTCTTCCGGAGGTCCCCGCGCCGATATAAAACAGACGGCCGCCTTGCTTGAAGTGCTCGACAACTAGATCGATGACTTGGGCGATAGCCGGGATCTCCCGGCCGATCGCTTCGGGCACCTTGGAGTCCTCGTGATTGATGATCTTCAGAATTTCTTTGGTGCTCTTGGCATCGATCCCAAAGGAGTTTGGGTTGGGTTGTTCAGTAGTCAGCTCGTCCAAATATTTTGCAACATCGAGTTCCATATCAGCTCTTCATCATAACCCGCCGGCAACTTGTTTTCCATCAATTCTTTTTAAACTATAATCTGATAGGAGTTCGTGGAATCGGGTTAATTGGTGTATTGAGTCATGAGTAGAGTTTTGGATCTGTGTGCCATCGATGCCGGGCAAACAAATACACGCTATGTTGTCTTCGACAAGGGTGGAGAAATTCTATCAGACGATACTGACCAAGGCATTACGAACATCCTACTGTCCGGAGCCACAAACTCGTTAAAAAAGAATTTAAATATCATCGTGCACAAAATCCGGAGAATGCTTGGACCGTGTAGTTTCCGAGTGGTTTCGGCTGGGTACGCCGGGATTTCCAAAGAAAGGGAGGAGTACAAGGTTGTACTAGCAGTTTTCACAGAAACGTTCAAAGGTTCGAAAATCGTTCTGGAAAGTGATATTGTGTCTTCCCATGCCGCCAATTTTCGAGGAAAGCCTGGGATCGTACTTCATGCGGGAACCGGCGCTTTTGCTTATGGAGTAGATCAAACTGGAAATCGTATGCGTACGGGTGGTTGGGGCTACCTATTGGGCGACGAGGGATCCGGATTCGGACTTGGTTTAGAAGCCATACGGGCTGCTATAGAGGCTTGGGAAAAAACAGGTCCCCAGACAGAACTCAAAGATGAACTTCTTCCCTTTTTCGGCATAAACAACCCCGAGACACTGAAGACAGTAGTATACAGCAAGAGTTTCCAGCGACGCCGGATCGCCGAGTTTTCCCGCATTCTCTTGGAACACGCCGACAGAGGTGATCCCGTTGCCCAGAAACTCGTAACCACTGGTGTAGAAAGTATGGTGAAATTGATCGAGCCCATTATCATGGACCTTCATTTCGAACGGCCGGAGGTAGCATTAGCCGGAGCTTTATACACAAACGCGCGATCGTACTTTGAGAGATCGAAAACATTCTTGAGAGCCCAATATGGCGATAGGTTGAAGATCCGGCTCGGGGAGAAGAGCCCGCTGCAAGGAGCTCTTTGGATTGGGTTGAATGAATTGGAGCCTGATAATCGTTAGCCGCTAAGGATCATGTTTGATTACCATCTGCACACTCCGTTCTGCCGACACGCCTCCGGCAGCATGGAAGACTACGTTGCAAAAGCTCTGGAGCGCAAGATTGGGGAGATCTGCTTCACTCCCCACATGCCCCTTCCGGATTTCCCCCGGGGCGGCTCCGACTTACGTATGGCTCCCGATGATCTTGAACGCTATATCGATTCCGTGCAAAAGCTGCGGGCTCGCTTTCCCGGCTACACGATCCTTTGCGGTATCGAGGCAGACTACTACGAAGGCTACGAGGAGTACCTGAACCGCGTTCTTTCATGCTATGATTTCGATCTGGTACTGCTCTCTGTTCACTTTGTCCACAGCTGGCCCGGGAACAACTGGCTGTTTGGCTTTGATTTCCCGGAGAAAACGATGTCCCAGATCTATTCGGAATACTTCGCAGAAATCAAGAAGGGGATCAAGACCGGTCTGTTCGACTGTGTGGCTCACCTGGATGTGATCAAGCAGCCGGGATATCCGGTGTTGCAGGGTAACCGTGGGGATGTTGAAGATATCCTCGACTTATGCCGGGCCTACAATATGAGTGTAGAGGTCAACACGTCGGGGCTTCGCAAGCGGATCGGTGAGATGTATCCCTCTCGAGACATCCTGGATCTGATCGTGGGGCGCAAATTGCCGCTGGTAACCTCTTCCGACGCTCACGATCCAAGCTCGGTGGCTTGCGGTTTTCCGCAGCTGTACTCCCTGTTGAGGGAACTTCCTTCCTGCACGACCGCCCGCTATCGTCGACGGTCTTCACAGAGAGTTTCAATTGACCAACTGGGCTGATCCGTAACCAATCATTTAATTCCCGGACAATGAACCACCAGTCGGGAAAGTCCAACCGCAGTCCGTCGCAAAAAGTCCTGGCTCTCTTCCGACAGCGGATCGGGCCCGTGGTAGGGGAGGCGGCCGTCAGGGGATTCATAAATTGGGATAAAGGTACCCTTGATCCGG
>JAGLQP010000263.1 GCA_023136785.1 Spirochaetales bacterium | reverse complement strand
CGTGTTTTTCAAGATGATCTCCTGGCGGCCGATCCTGACGTGGCGGGTCGGGCCGTCTGTGAGGAAGACGATTCTGGCCGGAACCTGTTCGGACAACCCCAACAGATTCGCGGCATAACCACCAGAAGGCTGCAAGCGCGAGGCGTCGCGTTCGGTCACGGCTTTCGCGATCCCATCAGGGCTAGGGGAAAGGAGGCCGATGATCGGGTGCTGTTTGGGGTAGTCGTAAAGCCCACGGGCCAGACGGCGGAGAATGCCGCGTTTCTCCAAGCGGTGCAGTGCAATACGTACCGCTTCCGGGCTGCCAAGATCGAGAAATGCTTTGGACGTAAAACAAGCACCTCTCCCTTTGTCCCGTATCCGACTATTGATGCTTTTCTCTATCGACTGCATGGTTTGTTATTCAATGAAATGTAACGAAAACTACCCTGTTTTCGTTACAAAGTCAAGGTGTCGTGAGAAATTCATGTGATTGGCGCAGGTCGCTCGACACAAAAAATTCCAGGAAGTGGTTCCCCATCGTTTCGTAGCGGAGGCGCACACTCTCTCCTCTTTCCGCTCGACGCCTCTGAAGATCTCGCTTCCTGCGGTTGGTGGGATGGTTGGAAGCGGGTAAGGCAATAGAGTTTTGTGCGCGCAGCAGCGACCATGCTGACGAAATTACCTCGCTCGTCCACAATCTTTCCCTCTTTTCCCAATCCCGGCGCCCCAGAGCCCGGAGGGGGTGGACATCCTTGTCCACCCCCTCCGGGCGAAGAGAACCCCGTGGTGTCGCCATGGATGGCGACACCATGGTAGGTGAAAGTGCCGTTGCGGGAACCGGGATTACCCCGGCCGTTCGCAGTAGCTATCGCAGGAGGAGAAAGTAGTGCTTTTGAGCGAGAGGTCCGCCGGAAGGAGACAAGAGAACTCTGAAGATGAGAGTTTGCTATCGATCTCTTAAAGCGTGCAGAGCTGTGCATACGAAGGTGTGCACCGTACGCTACGGAAAGCCCTTCTTGGATTCCAGCCACCACGGATCTTCAAGTAGTCTCAGCACCTGCAACGCCTTTTCCCTGTCTCTATACCTGTCAGGTGCCTCGGCTATTGACGGAAGTATATCGTCCAGGTCGCAGAGGTCACGAAGTAGAGCCGAAATGTACTGCTGGAGGTGAATAAACCGGTCGCCAAGGAGATAAATCCGGTCGAATCGGTCTTCATGCCGGCTTTCTACTGCCTCGACCACATCGAGCACATCTTGCGATAACCGGGCAAATGCGCGCAAGATACCGTCATAGTCTCGGCTCCTGGCGCACTGCTTGCCGTATTCCAGAACCTCATCCAGATCATCCCGGGCTGCGAGCGCCTTCACAGCCTCTCGGAAGTCCGCAGCCTCCTCTGGGGCGACGGGCCCTCGGGATGCGCTGTTTAAGAGATTTCGGCTGGCCTCAAAGGCTCGATCAAGATCGGGCGTCGACCGGAGTGCGGAAAGGCGCTGCTGGAAGTGGCTCAAAGCGACAGCCGGGTCTTCTCGGCCACCGATCAGCCGCAACAGATTGAGACGGCACACGTCCTCCGCTTCTTGAGCGGAGTAGTAGTGGAAAGGATCCCGCTCACGCAGTCCTACTTGCTCGGCCAGGTACTTCACGTCGCTTGGGGTTAGCGTGAAGCGGCGACTCCCGCGAGTCATCAGTTCCTTTTCGAGATTGTCCATCGATATTGCCGCAAACCATCGTTTGATCTGGTCGTTCGTATAGCACACATCGATCAGAAAGTGGTCCTCGCTGGGTTGCTTACGTCTCGAGGCCGCAAACCCTCTGTACTTCAGGTGTAGGTAAGCAGGTTGTGCCGCTGCTCGGTCACCTGCTGGAAAAAAGCCTTTTCCTCGGTGATCGGTTCCCCTTCGGATGGGAGATAGGCGATAGTTCAAGGGTCCCTGCTGGTTGCCCCCTGGATACGCCCCAATTTGTCCTTCAGCTCAACAATGGCGATTAGATGCTTTTTGAAGATGACCACATCGTACTGCTTGGTTTTTCCACCCATCTCGAAGGTGAAGTTCGCAAAGCAATCGCAGAGCTCTGTCTCGTTTAAGTAGAACAGCTTGACCAGCAACCGCAGTAATTCCTCGAATTGCTGGTTCTCATGGAAGTGGCTGAACGGTTGGTTCATGAATAGGCGAAGCGGCATCAAACAGCTCCTATTTCTACAAAAAAACTAAACCGCCCAATGTCGGCGAACGCAACATTATGCAACTTTCGCCAGAAACGCAGATTCAGAGGGATACCTTCAGTCAGTAAGTCAGCAGTTTCTAACATCAAGCACAAGGCGATGATCCTCATCCTGTATTCCACCGGAATCAGGGCCGGCGAAGAACTTCGTCAACATCCTGAGTCCTGCCCTCGCTCATTATCGGGTACATCTTTATACTATTTCATATAAGGACGCGATTCGCATGGAGAATTGGAAGAACAGACTCATATGGTGCGCCATCCTGGCCATTGCCTTTGCCTATATCGAGAGTTCTGTGGTTGTGTATCTACGCACTTTGTACTACCCAGAAGGGTTTCGGTTCCCCTTAAAGGATATGCCCCTTTCCCTCTTCCTGACGGAAGTTGGACGAGAAGCCGCCACGATTGTGGTGCTCCTCGCGCTTTCCCGTCTGGTGGTGCAAAGGCCCAAGCTTCGTTTTTTCCTGTTTCTCTACTGCTTTGGAGTCTGGGACATCTTCTACTACCTGTGGCTCAAGGTACTTTTAGACTGGCCGGTTACTCTGCTGGACTGGGATATACTGTTCCTTATTCCAGTCCCGTGGGTAGGCCCGGTTCTATCCCCGGTTCTGATATCGCTTATTTTCATCGCTGCGGCTGTGGTGGTCAATCACCAGGAGTCCCGGGGTCGTTCCGTGACCTTTCATCGAGTGGACTGGCTCCTCGAGCTCCTGGCAGCGTTGATCATCGTCGGTTCCTACCTCTGGGAGACTGATTCGATATTTCACAAAACCATACCAGAGGGATATCCCTGGTGGCTTTGGGGCATAGGGATTATCCTGGCACTGAGCATCTTCATCAGAAGGATACTTCAGAGCACGAGAGCCAAACCGTGTTGAATTTGTAGGAACTACTTCCTCACTTCCTTCAGATCCTGCTCCAACCGCTCCAGCCGATCTTTCAATTCCTGGATGTCATCCAAAAGCTCTTTGACAGCCTCCTTGCCCACGGTTGCCTGCTCTTTCAACACCAGCTTTTCGTACGCCTTTGCTCCCAGTTGACTGAACTTCTTCTCAGCCTGTCGCTCCAGTTGCCCGATCTCGTAGCGTAGAAGGCCCATCTCGCCGAGATCCTTGGCCTTTTCCTTGGCTTTTCCCAGGATCTCCCGGGACGACTCCAAACCTTGATTGACAACTTCTTCCATTCGATCCCAAAAACTCATTTTTTTTCTCCCTGTGCTGCAAAAACGGTGCTATATTTAAGATAGCTACAGATGTGGCAAATTGCAACTTCGTCGACCCTCGTGCTACCAAGGGGTCGAGAAAGGCGAATCTTATGGCGTACCTTCGCTGCAGAAACTGCGGTCGGTATCTGCTGTCCGTGGATGTGATTGATCAGGGCTACTGCTGCGATGAATGTGCCGAAGTGTTCCGTGCCTGTACCAACTGTGGCAGCTACTTTCGAGCCGACATGGCGTATGGGGAGCAATACTGCCACCCGGACTGTGCGATTCAGTATAAGATGAGCCGTTTCGTCGACACAACGACAACCAATAGACTGGCAGAGGAGTTGACATGAATTT
>JAGLQP010000262.1 GCA_023136785.1 Spirochaetales bacterium | reverse complement strand
GGCCTTTCACTCGGGCAACTTCGAAGATTCGATTCTCTCACTGGAAAAATCCCTGAGCACCAAGCCCCAGGATCTCCGCACCCGCTTCTGGCTTGCCAACGCCCTATATCGTGCCGGGTTCGAGCAGGCAGCCCTCGGGGAGTGGCGATATCTCCTCGAAGAGGATCCGAGCAACACGGCTGTCGAGAATACCGTACAGGTGCTCACCTACAGGCGCGGATTGGGTGAGCAGTTGGAAGAGAGGAGTCAGCTGGTCGTCGCCGGTGTGATCGACGGCAACGAAAAGGATTACTATCCCCTGCAGCGACCCTCCTCGGTATGGATTCGCAGGGACGGCTCCGCATACGTGGTTGCCTTCGCCTCCAACGAAATTCTTCTTCTCGATGTGAACAACGCGGTGCAGAAAGTGCTTCAGGGTGGATTTCGGCGTTTTGACCGCCCCTTCGACTGTCTGGAAGCGGAGGATCCGGAAACGGGGGAGAAAGTCCTGTTTATCGCCGAGTACGGGGGAAACCAGATCTTGAAGACGAATCTTCAGGGTGAGAGGATTCTCGTGATCGGCGGCAAGGGCAGTGCCCCGGGCATGCTTCTTGGACCGCAATACTTAGCCACGGACGGAAAGGGATATCTATTTGTAAGCGACTGGGGCAATGCCAGGGTAAATAAATATGATTTCAATGGGAATTTCATTCTTTCCATCGGCGGAGGATCGACCGCCAGGTTGAGCGGGCCAACGGGGATCGCCTATCAGGATGGCGAGTTATTTATCGCTGATCGCAGCGGGAAGAGGATCACGGTCTACGATGACAGTGGTAACTTCCTCTACACCGTCGGTGAAGGGTTCCTGTCCGGACCCGAGGGCCTCATCTTTCGCGATCAGGACAGCCTTTTGGTGGTGGATGGGAGTAGATTGCTGGAGTATAACCTTCCACAGGAGACCTGGACCACCCTAAATGATATGGGTTCCGTCGCAGGTCACCTGACTCACCTCGCCTTGAGCCCCAACGGAGAGGTGTATGTCGTCGATTTCGACAGTGACAAGGTATATATTCTCTCCGAGATGACCGCCCTGTACACCAGCCTGTTTGTCCAGGTCGATCGGGTTAACTCAATCGATTTTCCGGAGATTCTTGTCGAGGTTACTGTGGAAGATCGAAGGGGCGCCCCTGTTGTGGGACTGCAGGCGGAAAACTTCATATTCAGTGAGGATTTTCGGGAGGTTCCTCCTGCCCGCCTGCTCCGATCTCCCGGCCGGCCTGCCGCCCTGGACATATCCCTTGTGGTCGAAAAATCACCCGAGATGCGGAAGTACGCCCAGAATATTTCCGCAGCCGTTGAGTCCCTATATCAACAGCTGACCTCTGCCGGCCCTGATTCTCCCGGAAGATGGCGGGTGCTCAGCGCGGGGGAAGAGGCGGTCGTGGAAACCGATCTCGGTGCGACCCGTCTGGAATCGGTCCAAGCTGCTCTGGCCGGACCCTCGAGTCTCCGCTGGCGCCTGGACAGAGCGGTGCGTATGGCCACATCCCAGACCATTCCCTCCACAGCCCGTAAAGCGGTCGTACTGCTCACAACGGGAAGTCTGAATCAGGATTCCTTCTCCGAGTTCAGTCTCGCCGAGGTTACCGATTACCTCCGGAACAACTCAATCCCCCTGTACGTGGTGCACTTTGGTCCGGAGGCGGACCGTGAACTGGAGTACATGTGCTCGGAGACCGGAGGCGCGGTGATCTCCTATTTCGCCCCGAAAGGCGTAGGAACCCTCCTAACCGACGTCCGCCGGCGTCTGGGATCGAAATACCTGCTCACCTACACCTCTCGATCGGAGTCCGGATTCGGGAAGAACTTCATCGATCTTCGGGCCGAAGTTGTTTTCCATAGAAAGAGCGGCCGTATACAGAGCGGTTATTTTGCCCCTCTTTCCGAATAATCGAATCCTCCGAATCAAATCAGGGCAGACGGGATGCGTAAAAGAAAGAAACGAAAGGAACGCTGGGAGGCGATCTGCAATCGCTGCGGGCAGTGTTGCTACAAAAGGCGGACCGGGTTTCGTGGTTTGGTGATCAACTTTAATGCACCGTGCCGTTATCTGGATACACGAACTCAAAGCTGTACCGTATACGACAGACGTTTCCAACTCTGCTCCGAGTGCAGAAAGGTGACGATGTTGACCGCTCTGTTCGATCCTTCTCTGCCGGATTCCTGCGGCTATGTCCAGGCGTTTAGAATATGGCGAAGATCCTCCAGGCGCCCCTCTCCTCGGCAAAGTAGTAGTCCTGAAAACGAGTCCAGAAAGGAATCGTATCGGACAGATCGAGGCGCGTCTTTACGGTAAGCAGATATTCTTCCCCCCTAGATTGATTCGGAAAACGATCCGACGGCGACACGAAGATACTCTTTGGATCCACGATATCCTCGCCGGATACTGCCGAAAAATCAGCATCGTCGAAGTAGCCCTGGAAGGTTTCGGCTATCTCTCTGCGGGTCAGGGTCGTGTTGAGCCGGATGATTGTCACTTCGTTGGCGAAATAGCGGGAAGCGGTGTCCACATCCTTGTCCATGAAGGCATCTAAACAGGCGAGTAGTGCTGCCTTGATCTCCGGCTGCGGTCCGGATTCGAGTCCAGGGGCTGCCGTGACTCGCGGAGCCGGCTTTGGCCTCCAGTTTGAAGGGGGAAGCTTCTGCCCTACGCTGAACAACAGCCAACGCCCGGCTGATTGGTGCATCAGGTATTTCTGCTGCGTTGACCAGAAAGCTACCTGCTTGGAAAAATCCATTTTTGCCCGAATCTGGATGGCGTAGGTCTCTCCCCATGCGCTGGTAACAGGGGCAACACTCAAACTGTTCAGATCATACACTGCCGAGGGTGCCAAACCGGTCAGGTCGGTGCCGGCAAAAAAACTGCTTAGCTGTTCTTCGATCTGAGCCTGAGTCATCTCGACACCGAGATCACCGAAATAGAGCGAACCGTCCATGAGTTCAAGCATTCCAGCCGTGTCTTTGCTCAAAAACGCGGAAACGAGTCGCAGGAACTTTGACTTGAGCAGCTCTTGCGTGGCCTCCTCCCGTGTCCGTGGAATTGCGGCCAATTTTGCTTTTCCTTCCAGGATCAGGGCGACTGCACTCGGAAGATCCTGGAACTGGACGTTGGCTGGATCGAGTCCGGGATCGATGTTATAGGCCATGTCCTGAAAATCACGGGCTTTTTGGGTATCCCCTTTTTGTTCATATTGCCGGCCTACAAGGTAGTAGGCTTCGGCCAAGCTCATTCGTACATCCCTGGGAAGGGTTGTATAGAACTGAGCCCACAGACCGGTGGCTACGAAAACAAGGAGTACGAGTAGCGGGAACAACTTTTTCATCCTGTACCTCCTGTAGTTATACGTCTCCAGTATACTACAGTTTTCCAGGTGCATCAACGGATTCAATATTTGAAGGCGCTCTCGCCGGTGAACTCTCTCAGGATGGAGTATTCGGGTACCCAGTTGGGGGGAATTGGGGCGAAGTTGTTCAAGAAGGACAGCAACCGGAGAACTTCGTGAAATCCCTCCTGGGCGGGCTTGATGCTCTTCAGGAGAGGTTCGACATACACCTTCAGTACGGAGAGCTCGTAGTCCAGGGCCGAATTGAACGCCGAATCGGCGGAGTTTTGAAAGGGAAATATGTTTCTGTTCTCGCCACGTCGTACAGACTCCCACATGGAAAGGGTTTCAAAAGCACTGTGTCCTCTGAACTGGGAATCTCGCACAATTCTACGCAGCAGACGGTTGTCGGTGGTTGAAATCCGGTTGTG
>JAGLQP010000261.1 GCA_023136785.1 Spirochaetales bacterium | reverse complement strand
GTTCTCCACGGATGCCACCAGCTACCGGATCAGCGTTCCCTACGAGCCGGAGGCCTTGACCTTCACACCTACAACGAACAGCCCGGTCGCCACTGTCACGGTACAGGGGAAAGCCGTTGCTTCGGGCACGGAATCAGGGCCTATAGAACTGGGGGATGAGCTGATCACATCCGTTGATATCGTGACCACAGCCCAGGACGGGACAACCAAAACGGTCTATACCGTAACCATCCAGAGAGCCGATCCGGACAGGGATGCCAGTCTGGCCGCCATTGGGGTAAACGAGGGCGCCTCGGTCGCGCCGAAGTTCTCGAGGAATATCACCAACTACGAGATTTCCATCCCCAATACGATGGATACGGTGATCTTGACGCCTGAAACGAGCAGCTCGGTGGCAACCGTAACCGTAGCGGGGAAAACCATCCCGTCGGGGAGCTCCTTGGAGCCGATTGTACTGCCTGAGGATTCAGCGACCGATATCGAGATCGCCGTCACTGCCCAGGATGGAGAAACAGTGACCTCCTACCATCTGACGGTGATCCGCAGGCCCATCGACGCGACCTGGTCCCAAGCGCTAGGGAGCGCGGGATTCTCCGGCCGTTTCGGTTTCGAGGCCGTAGTGTTCAAAGGAAAATTGTGGGTCATCGGCGGCTCATCGACAAACCTGGACTACTTCAACGATATCTGGTACAGCGACAACGGGATATCCTGGACCAAGGCAACGGAAAACCCCGGATTCTCACCGCGTAGAAATCACCAGATCGTCGAGTACAAGGGGCGGCTGTGGCTGATCGGCGGCGAGAGCGGAATGTACGAGTACAAAAACGATATCTGGACTTCGAAAGACGGGATCTATTGGACAGAAGTGGATGTGAAAGAGCCCTTCCCCGAACGGGTCAATCACCAGGTCACCGTGTTCAAAGGCAAGATCTGGGTCATCGGAGGCTACGGTTCGGCTTCTACCGGACGTTCCGTCTGGTCCAGCAAGGATGGGAAGGTGTGGACCGAAGAGATCCACGAAGCCGCCTTTCCTGCCCGGGACATGCATCAACTCGTAGCCTTCAAGGACAAGATGTGGATCATCGCCGGGCAAAGGGGATCCACCCGTTTTGCCGATGTCTGGTCCTCCCCCGACGGAGTTACCTGGACACAAGTCGGTGACCTCGCAGACAGCGGATTCAGACCCCGCATGCTTCACGAGGCGGCGGTATATACGGGCAGAATGTGGGTGGCCGGCGGATACGTAGAGGGCTACGGTGCGGTGAACGACGTCTGGTACACCAAAGACGGTGTGGAATGGAAACAGGCCACCGAGTCCGCCGATTTTGTCGGCCGCCTCGGCCATCAGATGGTGAGCTTCAAGGGCAAGCTCTGGATCATCGGAGGCACGGACAATCAGGTTGCCCGAAACGATATCTGGTACTCCAACGCCAAAGAGGAACCCGTCTCCGAGTAGTCGTTGTTTTTGAGATGAAAGCTGAAGGGATGCCCTGCAACCGGGCATCCCTTTTTTTCTATCTAAGCAGGGATAGTTGTTCTTCCAAGTGGCGAAGGATTTTCTTCTCAAGCCCGACTTCGTGCATCAGGTTGAACGTACGGTAACGATTGCGCAGAAAACGAATATAGCGAATGGGCATCAGCATCTGCTGCGGATCGATCCGAAAGTCAGACAGGCGGAAGGGAAAGGATAGGCTGGACAGAATCGAAACCGCGCCTTCCAGCTCTTCCAAAAGCCGACGGGCCAACTCGGTAATCGATCCGACATTATTTTGGATTCGTTCCAAGCGAAGCCTATAGATCTCTGCATCAATAACAGACTCCGACATCTCCTCCTTCATCTGTCCACGAAAGGGTTCCATCTCGGGTACGAGGGTCTGCTCCCACGGGGGTTCAGCGGCCAAGGCGAGCAAACGCTCATCCACGGCGAATTCCAAAGCTGCGGGATCTCTGTAGAACTCCGAGTAGCCCTCCAGCAGGATTCTACAGGACAGGCCTACGAGCAAACCGTGAAGCTCGAAGGCGGGATCGCCGACCGCTGCGGCGATCTCCCAGAAATGGGCGACGGTGTGTTCGGCGGATGATGCGGGGCGGGAGTCGGTAAGACCCTGCATGGCGAACCCCGAAGTCAAGATTGCGTCGGTGAGAGAACGTATGGCAGCTTTTCTGTCGGCTGTTTGTGCTTTCACCGCTTGAATTGCCTGGCGGGCCGAATCCAGGCAAAGCTGCGCCGCTTCCCCGCAGATGTACTCTCCGGTAATCAGGGCGGAGAGGCTCCAATCCAGATAGGACAGATACTTAGCCAGCAGATCCCCTATCCCGGACAGAAAGAGCTTTTCCGGTGCCTGCTCCAAAACGGCCAGTTCGGCGAAGATGACCTCTGTAGGTGTACAAGCCTCGGTCCTGTGACCGCCCTTTAGTTTCAGAGCCGATGTGCCGGAGCTGTAGGCGTCCACCGAGGGAGCGGTTGCCACACACCAGTTCGGGACCCCGACGATCTTGGATACCATCTTCCCGATGTCGCTGATCGTCCCTCCCCCAACGCCCAAAATCAGATCCGGGGAGACGCCGCCTGCATCCGCGGCCAATGCCTGGATCAGTTCGGGAGTCGTGCGGGGCCGAGGACGGGCGGGAAGCACCACCTCGGAGAGATGAAACCGGGACAGCAATTCTTTGCACCGCGCGGCCGCGGCAGTTTCCGTGTTTTCGTCGCTCAAAATCCAGAAACTTGAGCCAGATCCATACATCTGCGCTGCAAGATCCGGCAGCCCTTCTAGTACCCCATCACCCAGCAGGACCCGTTTGGCTCCAAGACTGTGCTGCCGACCGCACCCGCAGTCCAGCGTCCCATCGGCAGAGTACTTGCGTAGATAGGATTCGAAGAAGAAATCACTCATGGGGAGATCTATCAAGTGTGAAGCGGCGCCGATGGTATCAGGCGATCAGCCGAGGTCAGGGCCTGTTCGACCGCTACGGCAATTGTACGGCCATCGAGCCCATAAATCTCGAGAAGCTCCCGCCTCGATCCTTGTGGAATGAATTTACGGGGAAACCCAAGATGAAGAAAGGGAACCACAATGCCGCGGCGTTTCAAATCTGCGGCGATCTGCTCACCGATCCCGCCGCAGCGGCATCCTTCCTCAACCAGGCAAACCATCCGATATCGATAAAAAAGGGAAACGAGGTAATCAAGATCCAGAGGCTGGATGAAACGAAGGTTGTACACATCGGCACGGATTTTCAACCGACCGAGAAGCTCCGCAGCCTCGAGTGCCTCTTGGATCAACGCTCCGAAACTAACGACCAACACCTCGCCCTTCTGCTGTTTGACCATGGCGCCCCGCCCCTCCAGGAGGGGTTGCTCGCACCCGGATTGGGGTGGACAGCAGGGAGCTTTGGGGTACCGAATCATCACCGGTCCGCCCTTTGCCAGGGCATAGCGAAGCATCAGCTCCATCTCCCTCTGGGTGCTCGGTGCCAGCACGGTGAGCCCGGGAATACTGCGAAAAAGGGCAATATCGAAGGTACCCTGATGGGTTTCACCGTCGGATCCAACCAGCCCGGCCCGATCGATCGCAAACACGACGGGCAGATTGGGCAGAGCCACATCATGGATGACCTGGTCGACGGCGCGTTGAAGAAAGGTAGAGTACACCGCAACCACAGGCTTCAGGCCGGCCCGGGCAATGCCGGAAGCGAAGGTCACGGCATGCTGCTCGGCAATCCCGACATCGAAAAAACGATCTGGGAAACGGGCTTGAAAGAGCCTCACCCCCGTGCCGTCGGCCATGGCGGCG
>JAGLQP010000260.1 GCA_023136785.1 Spirochaetales bacterium | reverse complement strand
CAAAGTATAGAGCCGCCCCCCGCATTCGCCACTTCCAGAAACGGGCTGGAAGGGTGTGCAACTCCAGGGTATGCCTGGAGCTCTGCTGCCAACCTTCGGCAAATTCCCGGTGAGAGCCGCCGTAAAAGGGTTCCAGGAATAGAAAGCGCTTGTTCTCCCCGCTCATAGGCTCAGGGAAGCATAACGGGATGCAGGATTTATGGGAAGGCGGGAGCTACAGGATGCGCTGGACAGCTCGGGAACATCCCTATAAAATCTTCTAACCCGGAGGAATGGAAACATGAAGGGACACGCCATACTAACCGCTATTGGGAGCGATCGGGTCGGGATTGTCGACGACCTGACAACGTCGATCCTGGACAAACGGTGCAATATCGAAGAAAGCCGAATGGCCGTCCTCGGTGGGGAGTTCGCAGTGATGCTGTTGCTGTCCGGTGAGTCCGGCGATATCGAATCCCTAATCAAGGAAACACCGAAGATGGCGGAACTTCTGGATCTCCACATCTCCATGAAGGAGACCGTAGCGCCAAAATCAGATCCGAACCTGCGTCCGTACATGATCGAATCGGTTTCTCTCGATACTCCCGGCATCGTTCATTCAATCACCTCACTGTTGCGCCGTCACGGCATCAACATCGAAGATCTGGAGACCGATACGGCGGCCGCGCCATGGACGGGAGCGCCGATGTTCGTGATGCGGGGGAGGATCAGCATACCCCCTTCAGTCTCCCTGGCAACGCTGCGGGAAGAGATCGAGACGCTGGAGGGGGAACAAAATCTGGACGTTAAATTGACCCCCATCACGGTAACCCAGATGGAGTTCTAGCCGAGGAAACTGGATAGAATCCCGACAACCATGGATATCGGCAACCTTTCGAAAGCGGACAAATATCTCCTCTACGGTCTGTTGTTGAAGAAGAAGCGCACTCCGGCGGAGGAACGCAAACTGGTCCCGATCATGCGCAGTTCCCTCGATCTTGACGAGAAGATCGAGGCAATCATGGCTCTTGGTGATGAAACCGACAAACGAACCGCCCGGCGTGACAGAGGGGACAAGCGACCTGCCAGAGAGGGCTCCGAGCGCAGGGGCAAGAAGCGAACCAGCGCACTGGTCGTGGACATTCATGCGGAACTCACGAAGTTGTTGAAAAAATGCTCCTTGAAGAGACAATTCGTATTTACCCGAATCGGGGAGAGCTTTGACGCGGTACACCTTCTGCGGCGATTGGGAACCAAGCTCATCGTCATCAACGAAAATCTATCCGACGAGGACTATCCCCGCTATTTCGAGATCTGCCGGGCGATCGAGCCAGGCGTGAAGATCATCTACCTCGGTTCTCCGCCCCGACCTCTTCCCTCGGATCCGATTTTTCGAAAATCAACCCGTTTCGTGCCGAAGCCGATCAGCATCAATCGCCTCGAGGAAACCGCGCGGGAACTGCTGGGACCGGTTTATTGATACCGGGAGACGAGATCCGAATAACGATCGGGATCCATTAGATTTTTTAAGAGCTTCACCTGAGCCTGAAGCTCCATCTCGTATCTTTTCTCGTTGCCCAGAAAGAAGAAAACGAAGCGGTCTCTGAATATCATTCCTGCGGTAAAACAGAGCGACACCGCATCGGCAAGGGCTTCTGAAACGGTCTTTCCCTCGAGGTAGGAACGGTCCCGGATCCTCTGCTCGGCGTAGGGCAGGGAGTACGGCTTGCCACGGAAGATCACAGGTTCGAGGGGTTCGACTTTTTCGGTCTTCAGAGTTCCCGCGCTCGAGCCGAGCACCTTGGCCAGACTCTTACCCAGATCAGCCAACCCGGCGATGCCCTCGTCAATAAGCTGAATCAACTCCGCTTCGTTGCCGATCGCTCCGATCTTGGCGTTCTTGACCTGTAGATATTGGGACAGGGGGAAATTACTGAAATGGAACGGACCTTTTTTCAGTTTCCCCACAACCGTTCCCAGCCTGGCCATCTCCAACTCGTAGAAGGAACGCGAAAAAACAGCGGCTCGGGCGGTCCCTCCGATCTTTACCTTCCCGTTCAACAACGGCAGAAAGTTACTGTAAAAGGCCTGGAACAGTCGCTGACCGAACAGTAGCACATTTTCCTGATCCGCATCGTAGTCGCCTTCGTCCTCACTAACCGTCTTTCTGTACAATCGACGCAGGTTCCCTGAATCGATGCTGCCCTGATCATCATAGCTCAGGTAGCTGTTTAGACGGCGCACCTCGTGCAACTGGCCGTGAAGCTTTTTCATGGAATCGAGGGACTTCTGAACGTAGGCAGCGATGCGTTGTCCCACATCGGCGCTGCAGTTAAACTCTTTTAAGCTCACCGTCTCACCCAGCCCCGGCCGCATCAAGTCGGCAAGTTGGAGAAAACACCGGTGTTTTACCATGTTGAGACCGACGATACAATTGTACAGCGATGGAAGGCTGGCTTCCTTTACCAGAATACGCACCGCTAAGTTCCGAGTCTCGTTACCCTCCTCCTCTTTATCGCCCTGCTTCTTGTATACCCTCAGAACAGAACCAAGGACGTTGTCCACGTACTCCGGCCGATAGTGAAGCATGAGGAAGAGGCTTTCGATCCGCTTCAGCTTGTCGATCAGGTTTCGATCCCGGTAGTTCAGGTGAACAAAGTCAAAAGCCAGCAATTTATCCGCCAAAGCTTTGAGCAAAACAACCAGGTTGTACTGTAGCGGTGTGAGGTGCAGCCATCCATGCTCGGTGATCAGGTTTAGTCGCGGGGAAAGATCCGCCGCCCAATTCTGGAGATATCGTACGAAGTAATCGCGCAGCTCCCGATTCACCCGTATGCCCGGCGGGAGAAAGCGTGTCTCCAGAACATGGGTTTCCTTGCCAAACTCGCGTACCCGTTTCCTTTCTTTAAGCAGGTAGGGTAGATAGGAAATGCTTTTCTGCGGCGCTTTGACGGCATCTCGGATTTTGACGAACTGCCGTCGTACAGCCTGCAAGGAGGCCCGCTGAACGATCCGCTCGACCTCCTCTTCTCCTTCCTTCTCATCGATCTCCCGGATCTTCTCGATCTTCTGCAGGATCCGAAGGTCAGTGGATAGAATCCGCTCTACAGCCTTTGTCTTCTCTTCATTTCGGTCTTTTCGTAAAAGTCGCCCAAGGGCTATATTGTCGTCCGCTTCTTTCTCGATCTCTCTGTGTGAAACCGCTATCGCCATATTCTTTCTTAACCCCTCGAGGTCATCTCTGCGCGAATCGAATCCAATCCGCTTCGGATCGCAGCTATCTGAGGCTCCGTGCCCGCAAGAATGTTCGACCGGGCCTTCTCCTCTATTGCCAGCGCTGCCTCGGTGATAACTGTCAACTCCAGGTTGCTCGCGGCACCCTTGATGTGATGGGCAAGCTTTCTCACCTGCTCGGCGTCCTGATCGGCAAAGGCCCGCTCTAAAAGGAGAAGATCCTGGTCGGTCGTCTCGATGAATGTCTGCACGAGTCGCAGGGCGTCATTTTCTTCCAGGCCGAGCTCTTCCGCCAAGGCTTTGATATCCATTTCAAATCCTTTCTACGGTTCCGATCCCACGATATCGTTGATGCTCTGGCCCAGGCTGCGAAGGCTGAAAGGCTTCTGTATGAAGCCACTTGCACCCATACCGATCAGCCGGTCGGCCTCGCCCTGAATACTGTATCCGCTGCACAGAAGTACCTTGACGTTGGGGTCCAGCCCGCGAAGCTTATGAAACACCTCGCCCCCCCCCATTGCCGGCATTACTATATCAAGGATTACCAATACGATATCCTTTCGATGCTCCCGCTACAACTGTAA
>JAGLQP010000026.1 GCA_023136785.1 Spirochaetales bacterium | reverse complement strand
TCCCAGCAGCCGAATACGGCGACCGTGCCCGGGTTGGCGGCCAGCTCGTTGGTGGCTGTCTCCAGGGCCGTTGGAACGTCCCAATTGCAGGCGCGGAACACGACCTTGTAACCATTGGCCTCCAGAACCTGCTTGACGCCGTCTCTGCGGGCGTCCCCGGTCTGGTGCCCCAAAGTTCCTCCCAGGATGATGACCGTGCCCGTTTCCGTGGTATCCACGATGTACTGTCCCAGGACGCGGGCCGAGGACAGGTTGTCGGTCTGGGCCAGGGCGCTGATGTGGGGATGGTCGATCGCCGTGTCTACGGCGACAACGGGGATCCCTTTCTCCGCCGCCCTGTCCAGGGATTCGCCGAAGGCCCGACTGTCGATGGCCCCGATGATAATCCCGTCGACACCCCGGTTGATTGCGTTGTCCACCGAGTCCTTCTGCACGGCTGCATCTGCGGTCGTGGGGCTCATGTCGAGGAGCTCCACGCCCATGGCATCCGCTTCCTCTTTCATATACTGGGCCATCTGGGCCCAGAAGGCCGTCAGCCCCCCTGGGTATCCCGTGTAGGCGATGGTGATCTTCCCCTCCGCAGCTTCGCCGGACTCCTTGCCGGCGCCCGCGAACAGCAACCCGGAGACGCATAGCAGTGCCAGGACGACCAGAACGATTCGTGTGTGAATCCTCATCATAGTTCACTCCTTTTGGTTTTTTTATCCCGTTCGACGAACGGTGTTTATGCCTTTGCTTCTCTTCTGCGCTGGATGACATCCAGCCAAACCGCCAATATGATAACCACACCAATACTGATCTGCTGCCAGGATGAGCTTACACCCAGATGGCTCAATCCCGCATTAAGGGTGGTAATGATCAACACACCGATCACCGTGCGCCCGATGCCGCCGACACCTCCGGACAGGCTGGTGCCGCCGATGATCGTCGCGGCAATGGCGTTGAGCTCCATACCCACACCGAAGGCGGAATTCGTGAAATTCAACCTGGCCACGATGATGATCGCTGAAATCGCTGCAACCAAACCACCGATCGTGTAGTAGATGATATAGTATTTCTTCACAGGAACGCCGGCTAGTCGGGAAACCTCGTTGCTACCACCAATGGCGTAGCAGTTGAAACCGATCTTGGTTCGAGAGAGGAATATGTATACCAACAGAAAGGTCACCGCCATGATGCTGATGGGAATCAAGTATCCCTTCCCGATCATCTGGAAGGATTCGGGGAAACGGGACATATCCTGATTCATGCCCAGAATCTCGGCCAGACCGCGAAAAGTCTTCATCATGCCCAGCGTACCGATAAAAGCGGGGATCCCCGTTCCAACAATGATTGCACCGTTGAAAGCTCCACAGGCCGCTCCAACAACCAGGCTGATCAGCACTACCAGGCCTACGGGTATGCCGGCTATAAGCATTCTTCCGGTACAGACGGCCACCAAACAAAACAGGGAACCGATCGACAGATCCAGCCCCCCGGAGATGAGCACGATCGTAGGTCCTGCAGCCAGCGTCCCCAAGATCACCGCCTGGGTGAGAATGGTCTTGGCAGTGTCGAAGGTTCTGAAAGTCGATGACAACACCACAAAGATCAAATAGATGATTACCAGTCCTAATAGCGGCTGAATACTCTGCATCACCCGGGATCTTGTTCCTCTGGTTGCTTCCATACTCTATATCTCCCTCACTGTTTTGCGCACTGCGATTGTTTTCACTTCTCGGCCCCGATCGCCGTTCTCAGGATATCCTCTTCGGTGGCCTCCCCCCGCTGGAACTCTTTGGCGATCCTGCCGTGATACAGAACGATGGTTCTGTGCCCCATCTCCACCGCCTCCTGATAATCCGAGGTGAGCATGAGAATCCCGATCCCCTGCTCAAGCAGCTCGTTCATCAGGGAGTACACCTCCGCCTTACCACGGATATCGATTCCCCGAGTCGGCTCGTCAAACACGAGTACCTTGCTCTGGGTGCCGAGCCATTTGGCCACCACCGCCTTTTGCTGGTTCCCGCCGGAGAGCTGATTCGCTTTGGTCTCCATGCTCGGTGCTTTTATATCCAATTTCTTCATGAACTGGTCACATTCGCTAGTGATGGCTCTATGATCGATGAACCCCAACTTGGACAACCGCGCGGAACTGGGAAGACCGAAGTTATCGCGTATGCTGTGCACCAGGATCAGACCTAGAGCCTTTCGGTCTTCAGCGAGATAAGCCAAGCCCGCTTCGATCGTTCGTTTCGGCGTTGAGAAGTTGATCCTTTTCCCCTCGATATAAACCTCCCCCGCGTCGCAGGGATCGATACCGCAGATCGCCCTCCCCAGTTCCGTTTTTCCGGCTCCCATCAGACCGGTGACACTGACGATCTCACCCTTTCTGAGGTTCAGGGATATCCCGTTCAACTTGTTTCCCTGACGTATATCCTCGACCCGAAGCGCCTCTTGGGCTTGAGGAGCCCCTATCTGGGGATACTGATTTTCAATCTTGCGTCCAATCATTCTTTCGATGATCTGATCCAGGGTAATCTCGGCCACCCGATAGGTACCCTCATTCTCCCCGTCCCGCAGTATGGTTACCCGATCACCCAACTCGTGGACTTCTGCGTAGCGATGGGAGATATAGATGAATCCCACACTGTGACTTCTTTTCAATTCGTTGATCACTGAAAAAAGGTTCTGCCGGGAACGGTCCTCCAGCACATCTGTAGGCTCATCAAGCACGAGCACTTGAGCATCCTTTATCAGAGCCCTGGCAATTTCCACCAGTTTCTGCTGGGTTACGCTCAACGTACCGACAATGGCATAGGGATCGAGATCCATGTGGAACTTGTTCAAATAGAAGGCGGCCTTATCGTACAGCTCTTTGATCTTGACAAAGCCCAGAGCGCGCGGCTCCATCCCGAGAAACATATTCCGGGCAATGTCCAGCTGAGGAACCAGGTTGAGCTCCTGGTAGATGAAACTCAGGCCCAGCTGCAGGGAATCCACAGGGCTGTGGATGGCTACCGATTCCCCGCGAACGAAGATCTCCCCCTTATCCTTGGTATAGGCGCCGCTTAAGATCTTGATCAGGGTACTCTTGCCCGCGCCGTTTTCACCGAGGAGCATGTGCACTTCTCCCGGAAGAAGAGAAAAATCCACCTGGTCCAGGGCGAGCACTCCTGGAAATCGCTTTATGATCCCTTTCATCTCGACGAGGGGTACATTGGAAGGCTCGGTTCGCATAACTCAAAGACTCTCAGGTAAAGATGTATACCACAGCTGGAGAAGATTTGTCAATAGTACTTGCTGAAAAAAGAGTATAACGATATACTATTTTTCATGTGGCGGAGACCGACTCTGAAACAAGTCGCAGAAAAAGCCGGCGTGTCTTTGGGCATGGCCGGAAGGGTGCTCGGCAATTATGGTTATTACAGCAAATCCACAAAAAAGAAAGTTCTGGATGCGTCAAAGGCAATAAACTATACCCCAAACGTCATTGCCCGGTCGCTCAGAACCCGACTCACAAGGACAATCGGGGTGCTCATCTCCGATATCACCACGTTCTTCTGGACGACCCTGGTGAGGGGAATACAGGACAAAGCAGGAAAGGCGGGATTCAGCGTCATCCTCTGCAACAGCGACGAGGAGTCGGAAAACGAGCGGCTCTATCTCTCCACACTATTTGAAAGAAATGTCGACGGGCTGATCGTGTCCCCAACTCTGCACAATCATTCCTACCTTAAGAAACTCGCCCGGGGGATGGTGCCCATCGTTCTGGTAGACAGAAGGGTGAAAGGCCTGCGGGTACCGACAATAAAGACAGACAATCAGGCGGGAGCGTATGAGGCTGTGAACCACCTGATCGCTCTCGGACATGATCGGATCGCCATCATTACCGGCATTGCGGGTGTTGAGACCAGCGACGAGCGCTTCGCCGGATACCGAAAGGCCCTGGAAGAGAAGGGTATACCCTTTCGCAAAACCCTGATCAAGGAAGGAAACTTCCAGAAGGACCAGGCCCTTGCCGCCACCAAGGAGCTTCTGCGGATGAAGAGAACTCCAAGCGCAATATTCGTCTGCAACGAACCCATGGTCAGCGGCTGTATCCTGGCCCTCAAGGAGAGCGGCCTGCGCATCCCGGAAGACATAGCCGTTATCGGATTCGACGATCCGGTCTGGGCTTCCTATACGAACCCGCCCCTTACTACTGTCAGTCAGCCGAGCTATACCATCGGAATTCTGGCCTTCGATTATGTCCTGGCTCAGATTTCAAATATAAAGAAAGACAGGAAATACCTGGAAGATGTCATCCTCAAGCCGACTCTGGTCATCCGGGAATCCTGCGGAATCAGACTGAAGGACCATGAAGTTCACCCTGCACAGAAGAACCCGTAAGCTAGTTTTCGATACCCATGGACGACGGACCTGGAAACCATCAGAAGACATATTGGAGGTTTCGGCCGAGTCGCTAGCCATCATCATCTGTGACATGTGGGATCGACACTGGTGCCGCAGCGCCTCCGAACGGGTTCAGGGCATGGCGGAGACAATGAACGAGGTCTTGAAGGCGGCCAGGAGAAGCGGTGCGCTGATCATTCATGCTCCATCGGAGACTATGGAGTACTACGAAGGTACACCGGCCCGCCTCAGAGCGATCCAGGCCCCGCCTGCCGCTTCACCTACAGAGTTGCCCCATGACGATCCTGCCCTGCCCATAGATGATAGCGAAGGCGGTTGCGACAGCGACAACAATCCGGGTGAGGTGAACGAGCGTCTATGGACTCGCCAGCATTCCGCGATCGCCATAAATCAAGATCTGGATGTAATCAGCGATGAGGGTATGCAGATCTACAATGTACTGCAGGAACAGGGAATCCAACGGGTAGTGCTCATGGGCGTACACACCAACATGTGCATCCTCAACCGATCCTTCGGTATAAAGCAGTTGATCAGCTGGGGTGTGGACGTGATGCTCTGCCGGCACCTTACCGACAGCATGTACAATCCCGAGAAGCCTCCCTACGTCGATCATGACAAGGGCACTGATCTGGTGGTTGGGTACATCGAGTCCCACTGGTGCCCCACGATCCCCAGCAACGATCTCATGTAGTCGGCTCGGATCAGCTCTTCAACCCCCTGGGCTACTCCGATACCGCCCTCATAGCCTGCGCAGCTCAGTGCTGGATCGGCGCATCAGTCCATCCTTGGGCGTACGCTTCAAAACCAGGTACTCCAGATCATGCTGCCGACAGAATGCCCGCTTCTCCGGTTTGTCCCCGTCCTCGTTCACCACGTACAGGTCCGGTTGGAGAGCGAGTATCTCCGGCTCCGCATCCATCCAGCCGCTGCCTGTGGAAACCATCGCCCGCGTGACATGGCGGACGGATCCCACCAGATAGCGCCGCTCGGCTTGGGGGAACAGGGGATGTCCCTCTCCTTTGAGCAGACGAACATTCTCATCACTCCCGACGATAACGTAAAGATCTCCGTACTCGGAGGCTTCCTCGAAGAAACGAACGTGCCCCGAGTGAAACCAGTCGTAGCAGCCGGTGACCACCACTTTCTTTCCCGCCCTATTTCCCAGCCCTTCTGCTGCGGCGCTATGTTCAGGGAAACCAGCCAGGACACCCGCATCGAGAATACGGTACTCGAATCCGTGGCACGTGCAGAAATCGACTCTGGCCTGGTTCTCTTCAGTGTCCAACCAAAGGTCGGGATCGACCCTCCGGATCAGAGATTCAGATAAGATGTACGCGCTGTGGAATTGATCATCGATATCATCCGCCAAAACTACATCCGCCACATAACGATTTGTCCGGACCAGATAGTGACGCTCAGCCGCCGGGAATTTGGGAGGCCGGCCCGTAACAGCGGCCACCATCCTGTCGGACCAGACGACGACATACACCTCGCCGAGGCGATGACCCTCGTGCAGCAGACGAACGTGATGGGAGCGGAAGTCATCGAAGCTTCCGGAAATCAGTATCCGCTTCAATCACCGGCCCCCTTGGGCAATGCGTACCGAAACAGAAATGGAGCCGGGCACCGGCTCTTCGGAGACCACGTACAGATATCCGCCCCCGCAACCGGAGTACATCGTTCCGATGTATCGTCTCTGGTAGAAATGCAGAAGTTCCAACAGATCGACCGCCGGATGCTCCACCACATTGGGCAGAAGATTTTCCCAGCAGAGCATACACTCATTCATCGAAGCCCCAAGTGCTTCGGCGTTCCTGTCAACGATAGCCTGGTAGCAGTCCTTTCCGCTCTGTCCAAGCCTGCCGATCCACCGTGGGTCCAGGTTCTTGATCCCAAGAGGATCATACCCGTCCGAACGCTGGACAATCGGTACCATCTTGATGACCTGCTCGAGCCAGTGAGCCACTTCAGGATCGTTGTTGGACTCAATATGAACGGGGAAGATCCCCCCCTCGTGGTTGTGGTCATAATCGAGCCGATTGACTCCCGGGTAGATCAAACCGATCATATCCTGGGACCCCGAAGCTTGCGCTTTGCCCCTGTTCTCCTCATCATACAGCTCCCGAACCAGCTCAGCGGGATCTCGGTCCGGCAGCCTGCCATTCCACAGCTGGACCGCAACTTTGCGGGTGCTCGTGGCCATTCCGCTGCGATCGAGAACACGAAAGGTCGGTTCCAGGGACACCACAACCATCGATCCCGGCCGACTGGGATTGTGCCTGGAAACAAAGGGCTGGTCGATCCATCCCCCGGCAAAAGCCATTCGATTGGGAATAGTTCCGATGATTTCCGAAATGTCTGTCTTCACTGCTCTTTCACTCATAGTAATCCTGAATTGTTTCCATAGTGAGGGTCTCCCACTCCCACAGTCTCTCGGGTTTGTAGCTTACCGTGGAAATGTCTTTCATAATGAACTCGATATGACAGGCCCTCCCGGACAACTCCAGTACCCTATGGATCTCCTGTTTGGCTCTTTCGGGATTCCAGCGCTCCTCGGCAAATATGGCCGGACTGGGTTTCACACTCAGCACGTAATCCGAGCCTGCCTCCTTAACCACCCGCGCCATATCGTTCCATGGACTGACGGATATCTTCCGCAGATTGGGTATCTTTTTCAGCAGAGACATCTTTTTGTCCAGAGGCTCGCAGCAGCCGTAGTAGGTCAGCCCCCACCGGGCCAGCCATTTCAGATCGTGTTCGATGGCAAACTCCCAATGCATCTCGGGGGACACATCCGAGAAGATCTGAGCGTTGGAGCAACCCCACATGTTCTTGGGCCGCACCCGGTCCGGGTCGTAGCCACCGCCGGGAAGCTCGCCGGTATAACCGTACCCCCCCGACCCGATGCGGATATTCCTACAATCCAATGAGAGAAGATTCTGTTCTTCGAACTGATCGAGCTCGGTCATCCAGGCCTGGACCATGCGCTCGACCGCATCGTGGACCAGCTGAGGTCGGGTGATCAGATCGATCATCGCTTCCTGGATTCCCCACCAGCGGATCAGATAGTCCCAGGGACTGAACCAGATATGGGTCTGACCGACCTTCTGCACAGGAATGATGTCCGCGAACAGATCGGTCATGGCCTCAAAGGCCAATTCTGTCATCTCCGCGTAGTGGGTTAGGACGGGCATCTTGATCTTTTCCAGATCCTCGGGCTCCTTGATCTGGACGTTGAAGTGGCGGGACACGATGTCACTCGCCTCATCCGTTCTGGCAATATCCACGTCTTCATGGACTCCGAAATCCGTACTGTGGATTGCCAGGAGGCATTCGATGAAGTCGCTCACCACCATGTCTGCGGGCATATGCTTCCATTGGTAGATCTCTTTACGCAGCCGATCCTCCAACTCACGAGCCCAGGGGTCTTTGCAGCGAAGAGTAAGCTCTTCATTGACATTCATCTCGTGCCAGGGAATCTCGTTGATCCACACCATGGGACGCTCTGATTCCAGGTCATTCAGCTTGCGCCAGAGGGCAGCCTTATCTCGGTGCACCGGGAGGGCGGCGATCCCGGCAAGCTCCTGCCCAAGGTTTTTGAGAGTATCCATTTCTTCGGCCGCAAGATCGATAGTTTCAATCAAAGGGGGTGCTGTATAGCTGCCCGGGTCGTGCAACATGGCCTACTCCTTCAACTGATCGTTCGTTTGCCCGCTTTGCGATCTGCGTACTGCTGATCAATCCAGTGATACGTTTTCTCCATCCCCTCCCGCAGGGGAGTGTTCGGCTCCCAACCCAGAATCTTCTTTATGAATGTATTGTCGCTGTTCCGTCCAGCTACTCCCCGAGGCGCGTCCAACTTGTAGCTCCGCTTCAACTTCACATCGGCGATCTGTTCAATAATGTCTACCAGCTCATTGATGGATACCAGCTGACTCGAACCCAGGTTGATTGGAGTGGCGATAAGATCATCGCAGTGCATGATCCTATCGATTCCCTGGGAGCAGTCATCGATATACATAAAACTGCGGGTCTGCTTTCCGTCACCCCAGAGTTCGATCTCACCGCTCCCGGTGGCCTTGGCCTGGATGACCTTGCGGCAGAGGGCGGCCGGGGCTTTCTCCCGCCCGCCGTCCCAAGTGCCGAACGGGCCGTAGACGTTGTGGAAACGGGGCATGAAGGTCTTCAATCCGCGCTCTGCCCAGTATTCCTGACAGAAAATCTCCGACATCAGCTTCTCCCAGCCGTAGCCCCTTTCAGCCATGGCCGGGTAGGCATCGCTTTCCTTCAGGGCTCGAACGTTCGGGTCCTCCTGGAGTTCGGTGTTGTAGGCGCAGGCGGAGGAGGAGAAGAAGTAGCGATCCACCCCCGCCCAATAGGAGGCTTCGATCAGATGGGTATTGATCAGAATGCTGCGCAGACACTCCACACGGAACTTCTCGATGAAGCCCATGCCGCCCATGTCCGCGGCTAGATTGTAGACCTCAGCGGCGCCCTCCACCACCCGCCAGCAGTTTTCTTTTTCGCTGAGATCCAGGGACAGAGACTCAACTCCCGGATGCCTCTGGTACCACTCGGGAAGGGGTTTCTTGTCCACGGCGCGGATATTGGAAAAGCCCTTTTCCTGGAAGTACTTCACCAATGCTCCGGCGATGAATCCGCCCGCCCCGGTTATTACGATTAAATCGTCTTTGTTCATATTTCGCTCCTTTACCGGCGATTTCGTCGGTACGATCTTATCGACTACATGATAGCAGAAACAACCTGGACCGCAATACTCAAAATGCGTATAATTACTAATATTTTGCGCAGTCCACCGCATTCACCGGCTGGAGATATCCGGGTAGGGACAATGAAAAAGGTTGAAAAACATACCCCAGAGATGAAGATTGCCCTGTTCATGGGGTTGAACGACACCTATGAACACGGAATAACCCGGGGAGTAACCAGATACGCAAAGAGCCATCCGAACTGGCGGCTGTACGGATACGGTTGGATGTTTCGTCCCTTGGAGGCCGTTGAGTATTGGCAGGGTGAGGGAATTATCGCCCGCATCGAGTCTCCCGAGGATGCAGAGCGCCTGGCGGCTCTGCGGATTCCTGTGGTTGACGTGGCCGGAGCGTATCTTCACCCTGGATTTCATCAGGTGAACAACGACGACGAACTGACGGGGCGAATGGCCGGGGAGCACCTGCTGTCCTGCGGATTTAGACATTTCGCCTTCTGCGGTGTGAAACAGGTGGGGTGGTCGGAGAAACGAAGATCCGGTTTTCTTACCGCTTTGGGTAGAGCTGCCGCAGATGTGCCGGTTTTTGAAGAATCCCTTCCCTGGTGGGAGCAACTGGAGAACTCCGAACATCTCAACGACTGGCTGTCACAGCTGGAATACCCCGTCGGTGTTTTTGCCTGCAACGATACCGCCGGATTGAAGCTCACAGATTTGTGCGGAAAACTCGGGGTGGAAGTGCCGCAAGCGGTGGCTATCCTCGGAGTGGACAACGAAGACGTGCTGTGTGAAATGGCCGCCCCTACCCTGTCCAGCATCGCCCTGGACTGCGAAACCATTGGATATCGGGCTGCATCTGTGCTGGATCGATTGCTGAATACAGCAGATGCACCTTCCCGAACTGATACGCTATTACAGGTTCCACCACTGCAGATCGTTGTCCGCGAATCAACGCAAATATTTACCTGCGAGGACCCGCTCGTCGAACAGGCGGTGCGCTACATCCGCACCCACGCCTTAGAACCCATCAAGGTACCCGATATTCTCTCCCAGGCAGCAGCCTCCAGGCGGAATTTGGAAAAACGATTCCGTTTTCACATAGGACATACCCTGCACACAGAGATAATCAAAGCCCGATTGGAGCACGCCAAGGTACTCCTGCGGAACTCCAACGCCACCGTGGCTGCTATAGCGGAGGAAAGTGGCTTCCAAACCCTGCAGAGATTTCATGCCCTGTTCAAGTCTGTCGAGGGAACCACACCGGCCAAATACCGGGCTTCCATCAAGCTCGGCGGCACCGGCGGTGGAAGTGAGGGAAGGTTTGCATTATCCGGAAGCAGGGAACTGTAGTAGACTATGAACGGGAGTATCGAAGGGGCGAGAGTGAACGCCTGGAGAGGTTATTATTTGCGACGGGGAGAAGTACGGCATTAACAATAGTGATAGCCGATGATGTGGAGCACGCATTGAAGCTGCCACGGAAAACACCACAGAAGAACTGAAAAGACTCATCGCCTTCGCCTCGCTGGGGAAGCTGACTGTGCTAAAGGATCTCTTCGGACGTGTAAGTGTACCCCAGGCAATGCACGAAGAGCTTTCCCGTAAAGGTCATTTTCCGTTCGAAGACTGGATTGACGTCGAAAAGATACACAACCGGGGATTGTACCGCGTTCTCCGGCTTGATCTCGGGCCTGGGGAAAGCGAATCGTTATGCTTCGGTGTCGAGAAACTTGAAAGTGATATCGA
>JAGLQP010000259.1 GCA_023136785.1 Spirochaetales bacterium | reverse complement strand
CAATCCCTGTACTTCGGTCTCGATGAGAACAACGAGCATAGAGAAAATCTCGAGGAACTGCTCGATGAAGTGTATGAAACCGGCGAAATCCTGGTTGAAAGCCAGAGTCTGGAGAATATTAAGAGATACCGCCGGGCGGTTCGCTCGTTTCTGGACTATGTAGTCAGCAACATGATAGCTGTGGAGGAACAGACATCGGGAAGCAACATCCTGCGGCGCAAACGTTTCACACAGGTGAAAATCATAGACGGCAGGTTGGAGCGCCTCGCTGCACAGGTGTTGCAGAACCAGGGCAAACAGCTCGATATTTTGGAAAAGATCAACGAGATTCGCGGACTTCTGGTCGACTTGATTACCTGATCCACCGAGAGAGGAACCATGGAAGAACAGAATAAAACTGCTCAGGCGCCCCTCTATCATGTGAAAATAATTCATTCAAGCGCTACCGATATCTACGGCTGGGATGAAAGCCCGGATCTGCAGCCGGGTGACCTGGTCGTCGTACCTACCCGCTACGGCCTCGAACTGGGTCGGATTCAAGGTCCTGTCCGAGCCGGACGGGGGGAGGACAAAGATCAGCAGAAGATCCAACGAAAGGCTACACGGGAAGACTGGGAGCGCTACGAACTTCATGAGAGCAGAGAGGAAGGTGCATTTCAGACCTGCAAAGAGAAAATCGACGAGCACGGTCTCGACATGAAACTGGTCAGCGCCCATTACTGCATCGACGAGAAGAAGATCCTCTTCTACTTTACCGCCGAGAACAGGGTGGATTTTAGACAGTTGGTCAAAGACCTGGTCAGTATTTTTCAAACCAGGATAGAGCTTCGCCAGATCGGTGTACGGGATGAGGCCCGGGTGTTGGGAGGTATTGGGGTTTGCGGTCGTACATTCTGCTGCCACGGGGTTACGGATAAATTGCGGGCGGTGTCAATAAAAATGGCCAAGGAACAAAACCTGACCCTGAGCTCCATGAAAATCAGCGGTCCCTGCGGACGACTGTTATGCTGCCTTGCCTACGAGTACGATTCGTATAGGGAAATCAGAAGAACTCTGCCTTCGGAAGGAACCCGGATCAGGTCGGGGGAAGGGACGCTCAGAGTGGTTGATGTAAATATCTTCACCCAGCAGGCCAAGTTGGAAGCAGAGGACGGAACAGCCGTATTTTTCCCCTTCGAGAGCTTTTTTTATGATTCGACGCGCGAGCAATGGCGAATCCGGGAGAGATGAACCGAAGTCTACTCGATTCTCCCCGGCAGGAAATCCAGTAGCCGGCGCAAATCACTGATCCTGTACGTGGGTTGCGGTTCACCGGTCGGGTACACCGCCTCCGGTGGCGCAAACCAGCAGGTATCAAGGCCTGCGGAGGAACCACCCCGAATATCCGAGCTCGGGCTGTCCCCTACGCAGAGGATTCGATCTGGCGCACAATCAAGTGCCCTTATTGCCAAGTCGAAGATTGCAGGATCGGGCTTGGAAATGCCCACTTCTCCCGATATAAGGATATCCTGGAAATACTCGGCGATCCCGGAGCGGGCAATCCTCCGCCGCTGCACGCAGGCAATTCCGTTGGACAGCAACACCAAGGGAACCTTTGAGGAGAGCATCCGCAGCAGGTAGAGGGCGTGGGGTAGCAGAAAGCCTTTTTCACTTAAGGAGTCGATGTACTGATCCCCGATTTCCCGCGGATCCGGCTGCCGGGCGATGTGATTCGGGAGAGGAAGTGTGTCGAGAAGCCGCCGGAAGCGCATCGTCCGCAGCTCCTCTTGAGAGATTTCGCCCTGTTCGAAGAGTTTCCACAGGCTGTCGTTTATACTGTGATAGAGGAGGTAGGTATCCTCCGGAGATCCGTTGTACCCGTTCGCCTTCAGAGTCTCCCGAAGCGCCGCCTTTTCAGCCCTGTTGAAATCGAAAAGCGTGTTGTCCGCATCTATTATGAGGGCGGAGTACGTCTTCCGTACTGGTGTTTTTTTCACGTCGGGGGCTTGACCTTTTCTGCAAAATTAGTAAATTTCATCTGATTTCGGTTACGAAGTGTATCTTGAATCTGCGCCGTGGCGCAAGGACGCTTCGTACAATACCTTTTACCGGCTTTAGCCTCAGGCAGGGTGCCTGTGACAGGGCTGCTACTCAAAGCCCATTATTATGATGACAGTGCGAAAATCTTGCTTGTATGGCAAGATTTTCGCACTGGTTGAAGACATCGCAATCTACCTTCTATTGTGATTGAAGATTGTGATTGAAGATTGCGATAGTTAGTAAGACCCGTAAGTAAAGAGGAGGAAAAACTATGGCTGAAATCAGCAAAAATGCTCGGGTGAACGTGATTACACAGCAGTTCTTCTGCGCCTGTGGCGGGGAGGTCAAGATGAAATCAGTATTTGCCAAAGGCAAGCTGAAAAGCGTCGCCGCCTGCAACAAGTGCAACCGCAGCGAACGCCGACCCAGCGACTTCAAATACTAAGAGCAACAACATTTCGTTCGAACACGAGCAGCCCATCTGTGCGTAATGCGCGGGTGGGCTTTTTTTATCCCGTTGTACCCATCGCACTGAATCCGCGGGTCACAAATCCTGGATCCTCAGCATCACTTGAGTCCCGCATCAGTTGTGGTGCAGCTGGTATGAAAAAAAGTCTGTAAAAACATCGTTCAGGCTGGTTAACCCTTGTAATCCGATAATGTATATGGTATATGGTATATAGCGAAGAACTGACCAGTCAGTACTCGTTTTACGATGCATAACCAATTGTTTACCTTGAGCCTGAGCATCAGTATCCTCTACCTCGTGATTTCGTTTTTCGCTGCTGCCTTTTTCTTCAGCGGCAGGAGAGGATTTTCAATAGTCACAGAGGTGATGATCCTGATCGCCCTTCCCCTACATCTATCCTATCTTGTTGTACTGGGGATCAGTGAACAAAAGGTACCTCTTACTTCGTTCTTCGAAGCTCTTTCGGTCATCGCTTTCTTCCTCACCTTCATCGCCTCGGTTCTATATGTCGCCGTGAAAGCCAGGTCGGCGGCGGTCTATACCTTTCCGTTGATCTTTGTGCTCCAACTGCTCGCCTCTCTAGGCTCGCGGATCATCTATCTGGACGAAGGCCTTTTTCGCTCTCCCTTGTTCGGGGGCCACACCCTGGCCACCCTGTTGGGTTACGCTGCCTTCGCCTTCTCGATGATCCTGGGACTCATGTACCTGCACCTGTTCAGGGAGCTCAAACAAAAGAGGCTTCGGCGCATGTTCGATCGGCATCCTCCCCTTGAGCTGCTCGAACGGATGAACAATATCGCCCTCACGGCGGGATTCGTGTTTCTATCGGTCGGCATTCTGCTCGGCAGCATTCTGGCGGTAAGGGTGTGGGGATACATCCCGCTTACCGATCCGAAGATCCTGCTGTCGGCTGTACTTTGGTTGTTGTACGTGGTTGGAATTGTTCTCAGACGCGTCTTCAGCTGGAGCGGGAGAAAGCAGAGCTGCTTCGGTGTGTTTGGTTTTGCCGTGGTGGTTGTATTTATGGTGATGGTACGTCTGATTCTACAGACTCTGCACAGGTTTTGAGGGGATTGCATTGTACCCGATTTTTTTGAAGTTGGATTCGACACCTTGTCTGGTGGTAGGTGGAGGAACCGTAGCAGCGAGGAAGGTTAAAGGTCTGCTCACCGCTTCCGCCGTGGTGACGGTTTTGGCTCCCAAGGTGTGCAGAGAGCTCCGCTTCCTGACCGATTTCGGACGGATCTCATGGATCTGCAGAGGGTTCGCCCAGGGAGCTCTGGAAGGCTACCGACTCGTCATTACCGCAAC
>JAGLQP010000258.1 GCA_023136785.1 Spirochaetales bacterium | reverse complement strand
CAACAACTCTTCGGGAAGCCCGACCACGCGGTAGCGAGCACCCAGAACATCTTCATCCCACAAATACGCTTTCAGCCCGATGAGATCCACCACTCCGGCAAAATCCGACTCCGCCCCGATGGGAAGTTGAATGACCGTAGCATTGGCACCGAGACGACGGTGAAGCTCTTCAACAACAGCTTCAAAACGTGCCCCGGTACGATCCATCTTGTTGATGAAGACGATCCGTGGGATCCGATAACGGTTGGCTTGTTTCCACACCGTTTCGCTCTGAGGCTCCACCCCTTTGACGGCACAAAATACGCCTATGACTCCATCTAAAACTCTCAAAGATCGTTCCACCTCGGCCGTGAAATCTACATGGCCGGGTGTATCTATTATGTTAATCTGGTAGCCCTTCCAGGAACAAAAAGTTGCGGCGGCGGTAATGGTGATACCCCGCTCCTTTTCGAGCTCCATCCAATCCATTTCCGCTTCCCCCGCGTGCACCTCCCCCATTTTGCGGGTTCTTCCTGTGTAGTAAAGGATTCGCTCCGTCGTTGTCGTCTTCCCGGCGTCTATATGCGCCGTGATTCCGATATTACGAATCCTCTCGAGCGGGAACGGAACGGACATACGCTCGTGTCCCGTGATGCTCTGGTGAGCACCCCTGGCGACCAGCTAAACTACCAACGGTAGTGGGCAAACGCCTTGTTTGCCTCGGCCATCCGGTGAGTGTCCTCTTTTTTCTTAAAAGCAGCTCCCGTCTGATTATAAGCGTCGATCAGCTCAGCGCTCAGTTTCTCGCTCATCGATGAGCCATGCCGCCCTCTGGCATACTGGATAATCCAACGCATAGCCAAAGCTTCCCGTCTGCTTTCACGGACCTCGACCGGAACCTGGTAGGTTGAACCCCCAACTCTTCGTGACTTGACCTCAACCACAGGCTTCACATTTTCGAGCGCTTTTTCAAATACCTCTACCGGATCTTTTCCAACTTTGCTTTTAACAACATCCAGGGCGTCATACACGATGCCGTAGCCAACCGACTTTTTCCCCCACATCATCATTCGAGCAACAAGTCGGGAGATGTCCACATTGCCGTACTTCGGGTCCGGCGGGATAGGCCGCTTCGGCGGTATTCTTCTTCTAGGCATAGAATTTCCTCGTCAAACCTTTGGCCGCTTGGTTCCGTATTTTGACCGAGCCTTGCGCCGATCTTCGACACCCAAGGTATCCTTGGCTCCCCGGATGATGTGATAACGTACCCCGGGCAAATCTTTCACCCTGCCGCCTCGGACCAACACCACCGAGTGCTCCTGCAGGTTGTGACCGATCCCCGGAATGTAGGCGGTAACCTCGATCCCGTTACTCAACCGAACACGGGCTACCTTTCTCAAGGCGGAGTTCGGCTTCTTGGGTGTAACGGTCATAACCCGAGTGCACACCCCCCTCTTCTGGGGGCATGACTGCAAAGCCGGGGCTTTGTTTTTTTTGTGTACAGCTTTCCTGCCTTTGCGGACAAGCTGATTGATCGTTGGCATCACATCTCTCCTGGCGTATACAAACACGCAGATCGCAATCCTCGATTCACCGTGTGATGGATTGCGATATTCTACACAAAACCACCCATCTGTTCAAACAGGCGGGTGAGAATCTAACAATACAGACACAAAATGTCAACCCCGCAGAGCTACTTCTCTGCCAGATTGATCAGGGTTGGCCTTTGTTATTTTCTCTTCTGTCTTGCGCCAGAACCTTCTTCTGGGCAGTGAGCCCTCAACCAATTTTTAAGAATCGGACTCACTCGCTGAAAATAGCAAAAACTCCCGAAACAATCAAGGGTTTCTTGCCTGTTTTTACTCCGTTTCCTGTAGCATCGCGGCCAGCTCTTTCTCCCGTTTCTTCTCTTCAATGATCTTATTCACCTGCACGTCCAGGTCTTCCATATTCTCATCGAGCAGCTTAACATCCTTGTAGGCTCGAATTCCTGTTCCAGCGGGTATGAGGTGACCAATGATTACATTTTCCTTCAACCCATGCAGGTGATCCCGACTTCCCTTGATGGAAGCATTGGTCAACACCCGGGTCGTTTCCTGGAAGGAGGCCGCGGAGATAAAGCTATCGATGTTCAGCGAGGCCTTGGTAATTCCAAGCAACAGCGGTCGGGCAATTGCGGGCTGGCCGCCCTCGCGAATGACCTTTCTGTTTTCCTCGTTGAATCTATACCTGTCGATCTGCTGTCCGAATATAAAGTTTGTGTCCCCCACCTGCATAATTTCGATCTTTTTCATCATCTGACGAATGATCACCCCGATGTGTTTGTCGTTGATGTTCACTCCCTGCAAACGATAGACCTCTTGAATCTCGTTCACCAGATAGCTCTGCAACGCCTGCTCCCCGAGGATCAGCAGAATGTCGTGGGGATCCGTGTTGCCGTCGCACAACAGCTCCCCCGCCTCGACGCTATCACCATCACGGACCAGGAGGTGCTTGCCCATCGCGACGAGATGCTTGAGTTCCTTGCCATATGAATCTACGGCAACAATAACCCGCTTGCCCTTGAGCAATCCCCGGAAGTTGACGATCCCGCTGACCTTGGCCAGCACCGCCGGATTCTTCGGCTTTCGGGCCTCGAACAGCTCACCGACTCTGGGCAGTCCTCCGGTAATATCCCGGGTCTTCACGCTTTCCCGCGGAAGCTTTGCCAAAAATCGCCCCGAGATTATACTCTCGCCGTCGACAACGTTGAGATAGGCATTGCCGGGCAGATAGTAGGTCGCCACGACTTCTGCGTTATCGTCTTGAATAGTGATTCTAGGCTGAAGCGTTTCTACGGTGTAGTCGGTGATCTTCTTCTCGATTTTCCCCGTGTCTTCGTTGATCTCCTCTTTAAGGGTTGTCCCGAGGACGATATCTTCGAATACCACCTTTCCCTCTGCCTCGGCAATAATCGGCTCGCTAAAGGGATCAAAGTAGGCAAGAGCCTCCTCCGCCGCGACGATCTGTCCCTGTAAGACCATCAGCTCGGAGCCGTTACGAATGTCGACTCTCTGGGATTGGGCGATCAGCAGCAAGAACTCCTTGCCCCGATGCACATAGGCGATCTCCTCCGCTGTGATTTTTTCTCCCTTTCGCTGCAGGACCACCTCGCCTTTCAACACCTTCTGACCGTCCTCAACCAGGACCCGGTCTCCTTTCTTCATCTCGATGGTTCGCAGGATCCTATGAACCATGATATACCCCTTGCGGGTGAACAGAAGGTTTCCGTCCTTCAACGGAACGGTGTTCCCTGTGATACTTTCGACCAAGACAGGATATCTCAGATAGATTCGGTTCTCCTCGCTGATCTTTGTGGCCGCTCCACCGATGTGAAAGGTCCGCATGGTAAGCTGGGTGCCGGGCTGCCCGATAGATTGGGCTGCGATGATGCCCACGGCTTCTCCGATATTGACGGTTTTATTGGACGCCAGGTTACGGCCATAGCATTTCACACATACCCCATGCTTGGCTTCACAGGTCAGCACCGTACGAATCCGCACGTGCTCGATTCCGGCGGCTTCGATCTGATCTGCGATCTCGTCTATGATCTCCTGATTCACATCGATGATGATCTCCCCTGTAATCGGATGACGAACCCGCTCCAGGGTGAACCGGCCTACAATCCGGTCACGCAGAGACTCCACGATCTCCTCACCATCCTTGATCGGACGCATCTCCAAGCCGTTGATCGTGCCGCAGTCCTCCTCGTTGACTACAACGTCCTGGGCAATATCCACCAGCCTACGGGTTAGATATCCCGCATCGGCGGTTTTCAGAGCGGTATCAGCCAA
>JAGLQP010000257.1 GCA_023136785.1 Spirochaetales bacterium | reverse complement strand
ATCCCCGATATCTACAAACCGGTAATCAACCTGCACTTTTTCGAAGGATTGAGCTATCCGGAAATCTCGCGACTCTTGAGCATTCCCGTCAACACGATCAAGTCCTATGTATTCCGGACAAAACAACTGCTTCGCAGCCGCCTCGAGGTGTATGTTCTTGGCTATATGGAGGAGGGAGTCATCTGATGAACCGGCGGGGAGTTCATGCAGCTCAAAGCCTGGATAGCATCGAACCGAAACCAGGCTTGAAACGGGATATCACCGTTTATCTCGGCAAGGTCGGGTTCGTCGAACGTGTCATGACGGACATCTTGGAAATTCCCGGCAAGACCCGCAAAATCCTTCTCTGGGCAAGCTTCTGTCTGTTCAATCTATTTCTCCTGGTCTTCTTCGGGACCAATCAAACCTTCATTGTGGATTTCTTCGCACTCCAGGAAGAGCTTGGTCAATTCTTCTTTCTCTTTCTCGGGATTACCCTACTCGGCGGTCTCATCGGACTGGTGCTGGTCAGTGATATTTCCCGGCTGAAAGGCTATCTGCCGAAATTCGACTCCTTCGACGAGTAGAATCATCGACCGATCGGGGAGCCCTCCTCGACACTGTGGGTGACCACACTCTCGGGGGGAACATCCCGAGTGATCCAAACGTTCGCTCCGATTACCGATCCACGTCCTACGGTGACCCTGCCCAGGACCGTGGCTCCTGAATAGATTACGACGTCATCTTCCACCACAGGATGTCTCGGGATTCCCTTGATCGGCTTGCCGTTTTCATCCAGGGGAAAACTCTTGGCACCCAGGGTGACTCCCTGGTAGATACGCACTCTTTCGCCAATGACGCAGGTCTCTCCGATTACCACCCCCGTACCGTGATCTATAAAGAACTCCTCCCCTATCTTGGCTCCGGGGTGAATATCGATACCGGTCAGGCTGTGAGCTCTCTCGGTAATCATCCTGGGTATCAGCGGTACCTCAAGACAGTACAGCTCATGGGCCAGGCGATAGTAACTGATAGCCAGAATGCCGGGATAGCAAAAAATCGCCTCATCGGTGCTCTTGGCCGCAGGATCTCCGTAGTAAGCGGCATGCACATCCGTACCCAGGACGTGTTGGACTCTGGGTAGACGCTCCAGGAATTCTGTTATGATCGCCTCCGCTTTTTCCAGACAGGCCGGGCACTCAAAGCCGTGGTGATCACATTCGAAGCACAAGCCACGTTTGATCTGCTCCAGCAACACCTGGAGGATTCGATCCAAAGTGGCACCCACGTGAAAACGCATGTTGCTTTCTGTCAGCTCCGATATACCGAAGTAGCCCGGAAACAGGACAGAGCGCAGAGCCTCGGCAGCTTCAATGACCCGATCCCTGGAGGGCAGGAGCCGTCCTCCTTTTCCTTTCCAGGACAGCATACCGTGCTCCGAATCGCAGAGACAGTTCACCACCTCGGCGAGTATATTCTGTTTGCGCTTCAGTTTATTCTCCATACCTCACCCCAGTACAAAATACTGTAAAAGACGGCTCACCGGCCAGTTCAGATAGCTTCCCACCGACCCGAGGTCTCGGAGCGAAATAGTGCGTCGAGCACCTTCTGATTGGCCACCGCATCCTCGGCAGGAGTCGGAACCGGAAGATCCTCGCGAAGAGCAACGGAGAAGGCCTCGAACTCCAGGCCGTACTGGTCCGCCGCCGCCAACTCAGGTGTTCTCTCGCCGATCAGAGTAGTCACTGTCAGAACCGGTGGCACATCCGGATACATGTTGAAGGGGATCTCAATATGTAAGGCGCCGGAGGTGCCGTAGATGTCGACCGCTTGAGCTCGAAAGCCCTGAGTGCCGACTGTAAACACGGATCTACCCCGCCCGAAATCGAGGATCGCCGAGGTCAGTATATCGGTCTTGAAATCCGGATCACGGGTGAACTGACCGATGACCCTCTCCGGTTCCCGGCCGAAGATGAATCGGGGAACTGAAACCGCGTAGCAGCCGATATCCATCAGGCCTCCACCTCCCATATCCAGTCTGTTCCTGATATTCCCGGGATCCTTCAGATCGTAGGCGTAGCAGGTATGCACGGCCAATACCTCGCCGATTTCTCCCAAATACACCAGCTCTCTCGCCCGCTGCCATTGGGGATGGAATCGATACATGAACGCTTCCATGAGACGCACTCCGGCTTTGGCGGCGTACTCGACGCAGGCCGCAGCCTCCTCGGCATTCAGGGCTAGTGGTTTTTCGCAGAGAATGTGCTTTCCCGCCTCCGCAGCCTTGCGGATCCATTCCGCATGGAGGTGGTTTGGCAGGGGAATGTAGACCGCTTCGATATCCGGATCGGCGAGCAGCTGGTCGTAAGACCCGTATGATTTGGGAATCCCAAATGTGGTTGCCACGGCTCGCGCCTTCTCTTCATTCCTGGAGGCGATGGCTTCGACCCGCAGCAGGTCCGATTTCAACAAGGGCGGCAGAACCTTCTTCGTGAAGATATTGGCAACACCGAGCACACCCCAACGTACAACTTCCATGATTGTCTTCTCCAAGTAAGAATTTTTTCAAGTATAGGGACTGCGGATCGAAGGCACAAGAGCGATGGAACCCGAAAATTTGACTCAGGTCCTCCGGTTTTCTTATTTTATAATTGACATACGTCCTTCCATCCGCGCCATCACAGGAGACAGGTATGAGATTCGACAAGTTTACCATCAAAGCCCAGGAAGCGGTCCAAACTGCGGAATCTTTGGCCCATAGGTACAATCATTCCAGTCTGGATACCGATCATATGCTCCTGGCACTCATGGAACAGAGGGACGGAGTGATTCCTCCGCTGTTCGCGGCGCTGGGTGTACAGAGTGCCGGGCTGCGCTCGGATTTGGAGAACCAGCTGGCCAAGAAGCCGAAAGTCTACGGGGACAGCTCGCAGGCCCACCTGTCCCCCCAGGCGAACAAGGTGCTCCACAACGCCGAGATGGAGGCAAGCAACCTCAAGGATGAGTACATCTCTACGGAACATCTACTGTTGGCATTGCTCGACATTCAAAGCGACACTCGGGAACTGCTGAAGGGCCACGGAGTGCAGAAGTCGGCGGTGCTCGACGCCTTGCGGCGGATCCGGGGAAATCAACGGGTCACCGATCAGTCTCCGGAGGATAAATACCAGGTTCTGGACCGATACTGCAGGGATCTGACGGATCTGGCCAGGAAAGAGAAGATAGATCCTGTAATCGGCAGGGACGAAGAAATCCGCAGGATCATGCAGGTGCTCTCCCGCCGCACCAAGAACAATCCCGTCTTGATCGGGGAACCCGGGGTCGGCAAAACGGCAATCGTCGAAGGGCTGGCCCGCAGAATTGTTTCGGGGGATGTTCCCGACTCATTGAAAGACAAGCGAGTGCTGTCCTTGGACCTGGGCGCCCTTCTGGCGGGAGCCAAGTTTCGGGGAGAGTTCGAGGAGCGCCTCAAGGCGGTAATCAAGGAAATCGTAGAGGCGGAGGGGCATATCTTTCTGTTTATCGACGAGCTTCATACCCTGGTGGGTGCAGGAGCAGCGGAGGGTGCTGTGGACGCCTCGAATCTGCTCAAGCCGGCGCTGGCCAGGGGAGAGCTGCGGGCGATCGGCGCCACCACCCTCGATGAGTACCGCAAACACATCGAGAAGGACGCCGCCCTGGAGCGACGTTTCCAGCCGATCTACACCGCGGAGCCCAACGTGGAAGACACCATCGCTATTCTTCGTGGGCTGAAGGAGCGCTACGAAGTACACCATGGGGTTCGTATCAAGGACGAGGCCATCATTGCCGCAGCCATGCTCTCCGACCGCTACATCAC